>JAZKYN010000118.1:0-3814 GCA_045612145.1 Bacilli bacterium | reverse complement strand
AAAAATACTTATCTGTACTTAGATATTTACAAATGAGGTAATATTGTAATGACCAAAATTTATCAAAAGAAATTAAGTAAACACAATGAAAATATAAATAAAGTTGTTTGTGAAAGCCTACAACAAGCATTAATTATTTTAATGAATAAAAAGGATTTTAATGATATTTCTATTACAGAATTATGTAGAAAAGCTGGAGTATCAAGAATGGCTTTTTATAATAATTATAATTCTAAAGATGATTTATTAAAGAAATTAATATCTTATCATAGTTATTTATTAATAAATTTAATTGGAAGTCCATTTAGAGAAAGAATAGATATTTCATGGTATGTAAATATGTTTGAGTATGCAAAAGAAAATCATTATAATTTAAAAACTATTTTTGATGCAGGATTCAAATACGAATATTTATCTACAATTACTGATATTGTGTTACATGATAAAGATATACCTTCTGATAAAAAATATTTACGTGTTATGTGGGCTGGTGGTATCATTAATACAATTATTTACTGGTTAGAAAGTGGAATGAAGGAATCTATTGATGAAATTGCTACATTTTGTTATAATAATTTATCAGTTTGGACAAATGAATAAAGCACTAGATTTTTAAATCTAGTGCTTTTTCTTTTTTAATAAATAATATACTTGGTAAAAACCAGTTATATAAAGTAAAAATAAAATTACAACTACTAACGGATATAAAACTTTATTACCATTAACTAAGTTATAGAATATAGAATATGGTGTACCATCGTCTCTCATTAAAAACATATAATTGTAATCTAGTATTATATTAGCAATATATGCAAGAATACAAAATGATAATAATATACCAAATGTTATAACAATATTTTCTTTTTTCATACTTGTCATTTTTGATATTGCTATATATAATGATGAAAAACCTGATATTGAGTGTGTTATACCAGATACAACATTATCAAACGATAAAACTGGATAACATCCATAATTTTGTCCGGCAAAATATGTTCCAAATACTGCGCCTAAAATACCAAATATTAATACAAAATCAAGAGATGCTTCTTTAATTTTACCTTTACTAAATGCAGCAAGTGGTATTGTTATTAATTGAATACTACATAAAAATAGTGGTAGTTCATATAGCCATCCAAGTGGATCATGACCTCTAAAACACATTAAGATAATTTTAAATAATTCTAAACCATCTATTAATAATGCTGCTACTATTAAAACTTTATTTTTTTCTATTATATCTTTATTTTGATTTTTCTTTCCAAGAAAAATAGAAAGTAATACCATTATAATCATTAAGGAAGTTACAAATAATATATGCTCTAAAGAAAAATAACCTTCAGGCTCTCTTGTGTATCCACCAAATCCAAAAAATTCTCTCATATCCTATAATTCTCCATTTTATTCTACAATATTTTACAATATAAGAATTTATTTTACAATACAACTATTATTAGAATACATAAAATATATATTAGAATACAATTCATTAATTAAGAACTCTTCTTTTATATAATAAATAATCAATAAAAAAACAAGTTTATGAATCTAATCATAAACTTGATTTTAATTTTTATTCAGAAACTGATTCTATATTATTTTTTTCTTTATAGAAGAATACACAAGGGAACATTAGTAAAGCAAATAATAACATGAATACTAAGAATGCTTTGATACTATCAAATAAACCATCTGCGATTAATTGATATAAACCAGTTCCACAAATAACAAAGAATACAGAACCAATAATTGCAAGTATAGGCATGACATATCTTGAGAATATACTATTTTCTTTAAAGTTTCTAATAATATAAATATACATTGTTATATAAACACCATAAATAATTGCACATACAATTTCATCCATACTACCAAGATATTTAAATAACCAAACTCCATGCATAGCAAGGTACCAAACACCAAGCATTAAAATCATACATCCAAGTCCATATAAACATGATAATAATGATACACTTTCATTTTTGCCAAGTTTTGAGAATGCTTTAGGACATATTCCTTGACCACGGCAAGACATTGTATACATTCCGCGACAGCAGCTAATTGATACACCATTTACTGTACCAAGACAAGATACCATGATAAAGAATGTAAAGAATGCTCCACCAATTTTACCCATAATTTTTTCAAATACAACAATTGGTGCGTTGCTGTCAGCAAGAATTGTTCCAGCATTACCTAAGAATGCAGAAAGCGAAACATAATAAATTATATAGAATAATAAGATTGCTATTGTTCCACCTACAAGTGCTTTAGGTAAATTTCTCTTTGAATCTTTAAGTTCAGCATTAATTGAAGTTGCACATACCCAACCTTCATATGCAAAAGCAGTTTTCTTTACTGCTTCACCAAAGTTTAGTTTAAATCCAAGGGCTGGATCTTTTACAGCATTAATAATACCATAATCACTACCAACAATAAATGATGCAAATAATCCTGCAATTGCGATTACTCCAATTGGAATAAGTTTAATTACTGTTGCTGAAATTTGTAATTTTGATGATAACATTGGTGATAAGTAATTTAATAAAACAACTAATACTAAAATGATAAACGCAAATATAAAGTTTTGCCAATCAGTTAAACCAACATTTACACCAATTAATTTAAAAAAATATGATCCTGCAAATAATGCTACGATTGAAGCAACAATTGGATAATAGAATGTTGTAAATAACCATGCAAAGAAATATCCAATTTTTTTGTTTGTTGCTGTTTCAATATAATCAATTACACCATTATATTTTGACACTTTTGTCGCAAATATTGCAAAGCAAAATCCTGATGCGACCATAATTATACCACCTACAAACCATGCAAGAATTGACATTTTTAAGTCTCCACCTGCTAGTTGTAATACACCACCTGCTTTTAAAAATACACCTGAACCTATAACAATACCAACTACCATTGCTATGCCGGTCCATAAGCCATATTGTTTTTTTATGTTTTTCATATTATTCTCCTCAATTTATATATGTATATTATAACATATATAATTTAATATATTCTAGTTAATTTATAATTTTTTTAAATGTTTTTGTTATTTTGCTACTTTTACCTTATGTAGCCACATTTCATTTTTTAATTTTATAAAAGCATTATATGAAATTGAATCTAAATCATTATATATATTCATCATTGATGTGAAACTAAATAATGACACACCTTTCACATTTTTTAGCGTATTTAAATACAATAATTGATTTATTAATTCATTTTCTTCTTTTGCCCATGAATATTCATATGTTTCACTTATTGAATTATGTAATCCTATACCTATATATAAAGATACATTTGTTCCTTCAACAACTTTATTCCACCATGATGACATTTCGTGGAAACTATTATTTGTATAATCAAAAGAATAATAACATTGTGGCATTATATAATCAATCCAATTTTCATTAATCCATTTAACTGTGTCACAAAATAAGTTTCCAGCATAATGTCCTGGAGTTGTTGTGTTAGAACCACTTTCAACACTACCATCTCCACTTTTATAAACCCCAGTTGGAGATATGCCAAATTTAACATTTTTATTATTAGTCTTATTATAATCCATTAATGATATATGAATTTTTTTAATCAAATTATCAACATTCATTCTTCTCCATGCTTCTTTATCGCTATCACTATTTAGTTTAAAATTTCTTTCGTTATTATTATTAATATAGAAATCATAATCTTCTTGGTCTGGATCTTCTAATATATTATTTGATTCTGATAATTTTGCATAAAAATAATCATCAAAATGTATTGCGTCAACATCATAGTTTTCAACAACTTCCATACA
>JAZKYN010000117.1:0-20088 GCA_045612145.1 Bacilli bacterium | reverse complement strand
AATTTTCTATATTTAAATATATATAACTTACAACTAATAAAATAATCCATAGAATAATCACTGGTAATATTTGTAAAATATATTTTTTACAAATATCAGCGGTAAATGTTTGTTCATTTCCATAGTAAATTCTTAAAACTTGAACGATAAATAATATACCTAATAAAATAGTTTGAAATGATACAATTATTAAAAACAATCTATTTATTTTATTTTGTTTCATAGTATTTATCCTTTTTATAGAGGGCCTGTATGGTAGGCCCTTTTATTTATTCGCTATCTACTTGACCTACATATTTATAGTAGTAGCATAATTTTGCCCAAGAGCATTCAACGCCGGCAAATGTATATTTATCCATTAATAATTCTAAAATTTTACCGAATTGTTCGTCTACTTTAACACATCCATATAATTCAGAATTTTCATCTGTAATCATATTATCTTGGATATAATTTCTTACATATTCTGTGCAATCTGCAAAGTTCATTGCTGCGATTTCTTCTGGAGTTAATTTGTAATATGTATAACCATTTTCTATAGTATAATCATTAGCACCAACTTCTTCTAAAAAATATTCATTTCCATCTTCATCGTAGCATACATAGTATCTAATTAATTCACCTGTATTTTCATCAAATTCAACTGCTCTATAATAGCCTTCTTCATCGAAATGAGAATATCCATATTCATTTTTACTGAAGTCAAATGGCTTACTTGAATGTTCTACTAATTCTTTTAATGGCATACCATTTTGCATAATATTATTTACATATAATACATCACAATAAACAAATGTATCTGTTGCAAGAGAATCTTTAACATGATAATATCCATCTTTTAATTCAAAATCAACATAGTTTCCTGAAATAATATCTGACATTTCCTCATCACTTGATGTGAATACACCTGGAGATGCAATTGTTAATAATTCAACTTTATCTGCAAGATATTCCATTGATACTGTAATTTCGCTATATTCATAAATATCATAGAATGCAGCTCTGAATAAATAAGTTTTACCTTCTTCTAAATAAACATAAGCTTCAAAGTTCATATCAAGTGGTTCACCTTTTGTAACTTGTTCTGCAAATATTCTTAGTCCATAATCAGTATCTGCAATAGCATTACCATTTTCATCACAAATCCAACCAATTGTTTCTAATACTTCTTCTGTTGAATAGAATTTGTATACACCTGATTGAACAGGAGTGAATCCAAAAATAAATCCACGAGGTAAAATAATTCTATCATAAGTTGCGCCTGCAGTTGCTGGAGCGTTAATACCATCACCATCAAACATTATTGGTTCCCAAGGACAAACACCTGTTGTTGGAATACCAAGTTCAACACCATCAGTTCCGTATGCTGAGTAGTATACGCAAACTTCTAACCATTGATTTGGATTATTTACAGCAACGTTATCACCTAATGCTTTAACAATTTGTTTTAGTGCATCAGCAAGTTCTTTTGTAATAGGTGTGTATCCAACACTTGAGTTACTTGCATATACAGAATATTCTTCAATTAAATCATTATAATCAATTCCATCAGCACCAATACATTTTCCTTCGATTGAAATACTATATAAATCTGATGCATTCCAGTGTGTTCCACTTAACATATCAGCAAGAAGTAATGGACCATTAACATCATCAACGTGATAGTATCCATCTTCTTCATTATAAACTGGAGTAATATATTTTGACCAACTCATTGTGAATTCATTAATTACACCATATGAAGCTTCTCTAAAGATATATGTTTCTTTGTTAATATCTTCATTTCTTACAATTCTAATATTTGTTAAATAAACAGCATCTTCACCTTGTGAATATGATGCATCTTTCATATAACATAAAGCAATTTCATAATCACCATCTTCGATTGCAGAGAACGCATAACTTGTTTCCCAATCAGGACTCATTCCTGCAATTTGTGTAGCAATTGTTCCATCTACAATTACATATAAAGTATCGTATGCTTCAGTTGATGAGAAGTAATCAAATGTAAATACTTCCCCTTCTTTCATATGAACATTTACATAAACTATTGAGAATGAAGGATTTTGGTCTTTATTTGATGGTTTAATACAAGTTTTACCTTTAAATGTTTCTACAATCCAAGGCCATGAATATTTTGCATCATTTTCATTATCTTCTGGATGATATGTACCATTAAATTTATTTCCATCATAATTATTTCCATTTACTGCTTCTTCTAGTTCACTTGATGGTGCTTGTTCAATATCTGGTTCTACAAATGCATCTTGTTCAACATGTCCAGTATATTTTGGATAATAATCTTCAGCTAGATATTTATCAAATGTTTGTGTCCATTTAGAAGTATCTGTTACTGCACCTTCACCAATTTCAGCAATTAATCCATAACTGTCAATAATAACAGTTGTAGGATATGCTTGAACACCAAACATTAAAGTAAGAGCAGGATCTAATGTAATACTTGATTCATCTCTGTCATAGTCAAGTGCAACATTGAAATTAAGTCCCATTGATTCTGCAAAGTTAATAATTTCAGCAAGTGTATCTCCATCTCCAGCAAAGCCTGGGTTAATAGCAATAATTGCTATATCATCGCTATATTTTCTTGTTTCACCATTTAAATCAACATATGTAGATTCATATGCATCAATCATATAAGGGAATTCATAGTAACAAGCAGAACATGTTGTATACCAGAAATTAAGTACTACAGCTTTCTTTGTTTTTAATAATTCATATAATGTTAATTCATTATTATCAATATCTGTTATTGTGAAATCATACATAACATCACCGATTGAATAACTTACAGTCTCATCAGCTTCAATACCTTCAAGTGATTCAATTTCACAAGTAACTTCAATTTGTGTACCTATTAAATCTGTTTCAAACATTTCAAGATTTAAATAGTATCCTTCTCTTCCTTCAACAACTACATCATATTTATCAGGTAATAAAGATTCTTCAAATGTACCTGTTCCATTAGTATATCCTTCTGCTACTACACTATTTCCTTTGTAGAACATAATATAAAAGTCAGATAAAGGTTTTCCAGCAATATCTTTTACTAAAACTGAATATGTAATTGGTTCAGGTTTGACAGGGTCATTTCCATCACCATTATCAATTTTTGGAGCTTTTACAGTTACTGTAACTGTTGTTGTACATTCTTCATAATTGATTGTAATTGTATAAGTACCAGGAGTTGAAAGTTTTGCATAATCACTATCCGTGATCATTGATTTATTTATATTAATGGTTTCTTCATCACCATTTCTTCTTACAACTTTAATTTGAATATCATCAATTTTGTTATCAATTTCTGTAGTAAGAATTTCAGTAGGAATTGTTTCTGTTATTACAGATATTTCTTCTACTTTTAATTTATCTTTACCACATTTTCTACAACCTGATGAGAAAACAATAATTGCTAAAAGAAAAGTTATGACAAAACCTTTCAATATTTTGTTCATTATTTTTCTCCTTTAATTTTTTTATTTAAGCCAAAAATATAATAAAATAATAGTTATTCCAAAGCATAAAAGTACAAGTAATAATTTTGGTATATATGCTCTAAATGCAGCATTAATTAACAATCTTCTTTCTTCTTTTGGAACAGGGATAGTTTTACTTTTTCTAATCGTATTCCATTTTGTGTCGACATCCATATCATATATAACGTGACTATCATCTACATATTTTTGTTTTTCTTTTTTATTCATTATTTGCCTCTTGTGTATTGTTATTTTCTAAGGCTTCTTGATTTTCTAATTTATTAATTTCTTCTAACATTTCATCGTATTTTTTTAAATCAGCCATAATTTCATTATCATATAAATGACAAGCAACTTTATGATTTTCATTGTATTCAATAAATTTTGGTTGTTTTAATTGACATACACTCATACATTTTTCACATCTTGTATGGAATTTACATCCTTTTGGAGGATTAGCTGGAGATGGTATATCTCCATTTAAAATTATACGACTCATTTTCGCATCAGGGTCAGGTACTGGAATAGCTGAGAATAATGCTTTTGTATATGGATGTAGAGGATTTGCAAATATTTCATCTGTATCCCCTGTTTCCATATTATTTCCTAAGTACATTACCATAATTTGATCAGTTATATATTTTACAACTGATAAGTCATGCGAAATAAATAAATAAGTTAATCCCATTGTGTTTTGTAATTCTTTTAGTAAATTGATAATTTGAGCTTGTATTGAAACGTCAAGTGCACTAACTGGTTCATCACAAATAACTAGTTTTGGTTTAACTGCAAGTGCTCTTGCGATACAAATTCTTTGACGTTGCCCACCTGAGAATTCGTGAGGATACCTATCGTAATGTTGAGGTTGTAAACCACATTTTTTCATTACATCTCTTACATAAGTTGAAACTTCATCTTTAGGGACAATATTGTGAACTTTTACAGCTTCAGCAATAATATTACCAATAGTCATTCTTGGCGGTAAACTTGAATAAGGATCTTGGAATATTAATTGAATATCTGTTCGATATTTTAACATTTCTTTTTTATTTAAGTTTGTTATATCATCACCGTTAAAAATAATTTTACCATCATTTGGTTCATATAATTTTAGAACAGTTCTTCCAAGTGTAGTTTTACCACATCCAGATTCTCCTACTATTCCAAGTGTTGTTCCTTTTTTTACTTTAAATGATATATCATCTACAGCTCTTAAATATTTTAATGGTTTTCCAAGTAAATTTGTTTTTATTGGGAAATATTTTTTTATACCATCTACTTCTAATATAAATTCATTTGTTTTAATATTTTCATTAGACATATTATTCATCTCCCTTGTCATATAAGTAACAAGATACATAATGTGTATCACTTACTTTTATTAATTTAGGATAACATCCATTACATTTATCAATACATTTTGTACATCTATTTTTAAAGAAACATGTATTTGGTAAATTAATTGGATTAGGTACTTGACCAGGAATTGAATATAATGGCTCATTACCATTTGATGTAATTAGTGGTTTACTTTTTTGAAGTCCAATTGTATACGGATGTAGTGGGTTATTGAAAATTTCTCTAACAGTTCCTTTTTCAATTACTTTACCAGCATACATTACAACAACTTCATCAGCCATTTCAGCAATTACACCAAGGTCATGGGTAATAAACATAATTGCGCATCCTGTTTTTTCTTGAATATCTTTTAATAGTTCTAAAATTTGAGCTTGAATTGTAACGTCAAGTGCAGTTGTTGGTTCGTCCGCAATAATTAATTTTGGATCACCAGCAAGTGCCATAGCAATCATAACACGTTGTCTCATACCACCTGATAATTCATGTGGATATGAATTATAAACACGTTCAGGCATTGAAATACCAACACTAACTAACATATCAATACTGTGTTTTTTTACTTCCTCTTTATCTCTTTCAGGATAATGTACAAATATAACTTCATCTAATTGGTAACCAATTGTGAATACTGGATTTAAGCTTGTCATTGGTTCTTGGAAAATCATTGTAATATCTTTACCACGTACTTTAAACATTTCTTTAGTAGGTATTTTTGCAAGATTGTATGCTATTTTTTTACCATTTTCATCATAACCTAAATCATCTGAGTTAAATCTAATTTCTCCGCCTACAATTTGTCCTTGAGGAGCTTGTACTAGTTGCATAATTGAAAGTGATGTTACACTTTTGCCACAACCTGATTCTCCTACAACTCCAATAATTTTTCCTTTTGGAATATTAAATGATACACCATTTACAGATTTAACTGTTCCGTTATCTGTAAAAAATGAAGTTTCTAAATTATCAATTTCTATAATATTGTTTTCATCAACCATTGTTGATTGATATTCATGAGGTAATAATTTTCTCTTTTTTAAGCCTTCATAATATTTCATTTGTTTAATATTATATTTAATAATTGCACGGCTTTCTCTAATTGTTAAATTGTGACTATTATTTACTTTTGCCATATTATCACCTACTTCTTAGATCTTGGGTCCATGGCATCTCTTAAGCCATCTCCTACAAAGTTAAATCCAAGTACGGCAAGTACAATCATCAACCCTGCAGGTAACCACATATTCATATAGTAAGAAAGTATTACAGGGTCTTTTGATGATGAAATCATTGTACCCCATGCGGCATAAGGAATTTGTACACCAAGTCCTAAATAGCTTAGTGTTGATTCATATAAAATTACACCGCCTAGTCCAAGTGTCATATTTACGATTAATTGAGGCATTACGTTAGGTATTAAATGTTTGAAAATTTTTCTTGATGTTGATAAACCCATTACTTCTGTTGCGACAATATATTCTTGTTCACGAAGTGATAAGATTTGCCCTCTTACCATTCTAGCTACTCCACTCCAACCAAATATTGTAATTATAATCATTAAAAAGTAAATTCTATTTGATGGATCAATAATATCTGATAATGAATCTAACACTGCTGATGCTATTAATAATATTGGTAACATCGGAATACAGTTGAATACATCAACTATTCTCATTATTAAATTATCTACTTTTCCACCAAAATAACCAGCAATTCCTCCTAGTAGTACTCCAAGTAATGTTTCAAGTATTACTACAATAAATCCAATTGTTAAGGAAATTCTTCCTCCATACATTAGACGAGTAAATATGTCCATTCCTTTTTCATCAGTACCAAGTAAATGATCTTTACTAGGTGGTGCTTTTAAATTATCTGTTTGTAATTCTAATTGTTGAATTACTACGAATTCTTCACCGAATTCATCTGTGTATTTATGTTCTACATCTATTATTGTTGTTACTTGTGTTCTATCTACTTCTGTTTCTCCCCATCTAGAATAAACGACAGGCCCTAAAAACGAAAATAAGAATAAGAATACAATCATTGCTAGTCCTACTACAGATAATCTTGATCTGAAAAATCTTCTTAAGATTAATCTGAAAGGACTCATTTCTTTATATGTTTCTTCAATAACTTCTTCTTTTACAGAGGATACTTCTTTTTCATTTTCTAATTTTAATTCTTCCATAAAGCACCTCCTATTTACCAAGTTTTACCCTAGGGTCTACAACTGAATACATTATGTCTGAGAATAATGTACCTATTACTGTTAATACAGCAAGGAACATATTATATCCCATTACAAATGGAATATCTCCACTGCTTAATGCATTATATGCAAGACGACCAATACCATCAATTGCAAACACTTCTTCTGTAATCATCATACCACCAAATAATGAAGGTAAGATTCCAGCAAGAAGAGTTACAAGCGGAATCATTGTATTTCTAAATGCATGTTTATATACAACTTGTTTTTCAGAAAGACCTTTTGCGCGAGCTGTTCTAATATAATCAGCATTAAGAACATCTAGTGTATTTGTTCTTGTATATCTCATTAATCCACCAAGTGATAAAATTACTGTACATGCTATTGGTAAAACTAAATGATGTCCCATATCAAGTAGTTTAGCCATAAATCCTGCAAATGTTTTTGGATAAGTTGCGGCAGCAGAAACAAGTCCTGTTGAAGGGAACCATCCAAGTTCTACTGAGAATATTTTAATAATGATTGCCGCAAAGAAGTATGTTGGAAGTGATATACCAATCATTGTAAATACTGTTACAATGTAATCTCTTTTTGAATATTGATGAGTTGCACTAGTAACCCCAAGAGGGATTGCGATAGCAAATTGTAAAATTGTTGCTATAACTGCTATCGCAAATGATACCCACATATTGTCACCAATAACTTGTGCTACAGGTTTTTCATATTTAAATGAATCTCCCATATCACCTTTTAACATATTTCCAAGCCATTTAAAATATCCTGATAAAAGACCTCTAAATGAATTATCGCCAATTCCATATTGTTCTTTGAACATTTGAAGTTGTTCTTGAGTAATTGTACCTTGTTGTAATTGTGATGAGAATTTGATATCCAAATAGTCATTTGGCATCATTCTAACTAAAGTATAAATTATTATTGAAACACCAAGAAGAACGAATATTGAGATAAATAATCTCTTTAGAATATATTTTAACATGTTATTCTTCTATGAAAGTTTTACTTCCATTTCCCTTTCTTACTTAGTTGTATTTAATCTAACTGTGTGTATATCTGATAATAAACCAGTATATGGTGATAAATCACTATTTAATGATGATTGATCAATTTTGTTTACGTTATATGCAAATAAATCATCTCTTTGATATGTTGGAAGTTCAATTGCAAGTTGCATAACGATATCTAATGCTTGTGCATAAATTCTAGCACGAACATTTTGATCATTTGTTTCACGACCAGCTTCAATTAATTCTGATAATTCTTCAATTAACGCAACTTCTTCATTATATTTTCCACCTACATTTTGAAGAATTTGTTTATATCCCCAGTTAAGTGTTGAAGTTGCAGTAGAATCTTTATGATAAACTTGATACATATCAGGGTCAATAGTTGAACTCCAAGCAGCAGCCCAAATTGCTAAGTCACCTGATGCAAGTTTTGATAACGCTTGTGGGTCAGTTGAAACAGTAATATCAAAATTAATTTCATTTAAGAATTCTGATGCTTTATAGAATGCATTAAATGCAGGGTGATCTGTTTCAGCACCAGCAATTGTAAATGTATATTTTAGTTTTGTTGTTCCATTTGTATAAATTCCATCTCCACCAATAGAATAATCAGCGTCTTCAATTAAGCTAATAATAAATTCTTGTTGTTCTTCTTTTGTGAAAGTGTCACCAGGACGTTTACCTTTTTCTTCTACGAAGTCAGCATAATCTGGATTTACAACATCTAAATCTTCAGGAATTACACCACCAATATATGGATAATAAGGTGTACATCCTGTTGGATATGCCCAGCTTGTTAAAGATATAGATCTATAAATTGCTGATGCAGTATTACCATAATAACTTACTGTCATTGAAGTATCAATTGAATGCATTATAGCTTGTCTTACTTTCATATCAGGAACAAATCCTGCATTAATACCAATATATCCATAACCTGAAGTTGAAATTGATTTGTTTTCAATTCCTTCACTTCTTTTTCCGTTTAATTCAGCAATAGTATCTGGGTTTGAGTTTGGTTGAACATAGTCAACTTCACCATTATATAAAGCATTTAATAAACCATTAGATGCAACTACTTGATAGTGTAAATATTTAATTTCAGGTGCACCCATTACATAATGTTCATTTCTTGTGAAATATAAGATATTGTTGCTTTTGAAATCACCAGCTGTAACATTTTCAGTTGAGTGTTCTGAGTTACATGCAACATATGGTCCTGCTCCTACAGGAACACCAATTTTATTTGGATCTTTTACTACTTTTTCCATAAATTCTTGTGATGAATATTCAACACCAAAATTACTTACAAAGTCAAATTTTGCGATTTGTTCAGCATTTGAATAATAATACATTGGTGCTACAGCGAAAGCAAAGTTCCAAATTGCTTTAGGGTCAACTCCATTAATAGCAATTGATAAAACTTCATTTGTTCCATTTGAAATAGTACCATCTGTATTATAAGTTGGTTGATTATATGTTTTTCCATTTACAGTTACACTTGTGTTTTGGTTAGCAAATTTAATGCCTTCAATATTTGTATATGTTCTTTCGTGTGTTGCATGATATTCTTCAAGAGCTACATTTACTAAATAGTCATATAATTTTACTGATGTATTCCAATATAAAGCAACTTCACCTAATGCCATAGGTAATTTATCTTGATAAATTGTGTTGATCGCTTCTTCTCTTGACCAGTTTCTAAGTTCTAATACATTATTTGTTAATGATGATTCTAAGCGAGCTTCATTTTTATTCCAATATAAATAACCTTCATTATATAAGAACATTTCTACATCTGTTGATAATGCATTATAATATGTTGCGCCATTTTTATCTTTAAATGTTACTGTTTTATATTGACCATCTTTTGAATTATCATAGTCTGTGTTTAATTCTTCTTTAAATAATTCACATACTTTATCAAAATCTTTTACAATATTTTCAAAACCTTCATCATCTGAATAATCTGTTAAATATTCTCTAAATTCAGTAAGTGATAAAGTTTCATTTTCGAACTCATCATATATATAATCAGCAGCTGTTAATAAGTAGTCAATTCTACTTACAGCTTCAATTTCAAATTGTTCCATAAATCTATCTTGTGATTTTTCATCAGCTTGTTGAGTTCTATATTCTTTTAAACCAATGATATCAGTTGAATAGATTGTACTTGAACCAGTATATACTGGATCTAAGTATACGTATAAATTAAATAATACGTCTTTAATTGTTAGTGGTGTACCATTTGAGAATTTTACGTTATTCTTAAGAACTAAGTAATATGTTGTTATATCATCATTTTCATCATAAACTGTTTCTAAATCAAGAACAACAACACCTTCTTCATTACCATATGTTACTTTTCCTTTTGAATCGTTTCCTAACATACCAATTTGTGTCATACCAACAATGTTGCTGTCAGGAGCAGATGATGAGAAGAAAGGATTAAATACTCCATCTAATTCTTGTGATGAAAGTAATAGTGGTGTATCTTCATTAGTTCCTTTACCACATTTATTACATTTTTTGCAACTTACTAAACACAATACTGTAAGTGTTAAAGTTACAATGATTAATAATTTTCTTTTCATTTTTTCCTCCAAAATCTACAGTTAATGTTATTCAGTAATAGTTGCATTAGAATTACTATCAACTATAACATTTTCACCCTTACTGTAGAAGAAATCATTTAATATAATTTCATTTTCACTATTAGGTGTTTTTGTATAAGTAATCTTTCCAGTTAATTTTACATTTTCAAGTGTAGTATTACTTGTTGTAATAGCAAGTGGTGCGATTACTAAATATTTAATTTGGCTATAATTTGTATTTACATCGATTAATATATTATCAAATGTAATATCTTTAATTGTTGAATCTTTTAATTCAAAGAATAAAGATATATATAAGTGATCTGATGAACCTTTTAAATCATCAAGTGAACCTTGTAATCCGTTTCTTGAAGTATCATAATCAATTTCAAAATTAGATACTTTGTGGTTATTACCAATGATTGTTCCTGAATATGAATCGAAACACATTTCATCGCCATCAAAATCAATATCATTTAATAAATAAATATTTTCATTTCTAGTTAAAGCAGTTTTAAATTGACGTTTAGTTTTAACAATTGTAAATTCACCTTCGATTAAATTTAAGTAAACTTTAATTGCAAGGTCACTATCTCCACCTGGATGTGTAAAGTTGTCATCCCATTTGTTTCCTTCTTGATCAAGGTAACCTAAAGATGTGTATCCTTTTACTTCTTTATTATCCATAAATAGATCATAGAATTTTTCGCCTTCTTTTACCTCATAACTATCAAGGAATACTTCATTATTGTTTTGATCATAATAATATAATTCATATGTATAAAGTCTATTGATTTCCCATTTAGCATATAAAGTTACACCATCAATAGTCATCTTATCTTTTGCGAAATCCCATTTATCTGAATAAGTTACAGTTCCATCAGGATTTTCTGTTTTTGTTTGATACCAACCCTCAATATGATATCCATTTTTTAAAATTTGATCTTTTGGATCTTCTTCTAAAACATTTGGATCAATAATTAAAGTGTCCATTTTTGTACCATCAAAATTATAAACATAAGATACTCTACCATATGTATTTTGACATATTCCACCTTCTAAATAGAATACAGCTTTCGCAGAACCAACTAAACCGTAATTGTATGTTGTTGATATTTCTACATTAAATCCTGTTGATGAAATATAGTTTGCTTTTAAGCTTCTTAATAAATTATTTTCTACAATTATTTCTACATTTAAATTTGAAATACTATTAACACTTTTGTTTAAAAAGAATGAACTAACTTTATTATCTAAAACTTCTCCAGTTAATTTATAATTATTTTCATTTTTTTCTAAATCATAGTTTTCAAAGAATTCTTCACTTAATACAAATGTTAAATAATATGTTGGGACAGTATATGGGTTTTGATATACTTTACCATTTACTTCTGTATATTTAGTTTCTCCAACTGTTTTATATGAAGTAACTGTTTCATCATATTTTTGAGTTCCAGAAGTAGATAGTTTCTTTTCAGTGACTGTTACTTCTGATTTTACACTTGTACCTCTTTGGATAACAAAATCAGTGTTTTTATTATATATTTCTAAATCGCCATCATAGATTTTATTTGTTTCGTTATATTTAGCTAGTTTTGTTTCTGAATCATAAATGATTTGTACTAAGCTTTCAAAATCACTTAATTTTGTTTTATTTTTATTAACTAAAATTATTGTTACTATAGTAGAAAGTAAGCATAAAGCTAGTACTATAGAACTTAATAATATTATTTTTTTCTTCATTGCTTACCTCCTTCTAAAATAACCATTTTCTTTTTAATACTAATACAAGTACTGATGCAAGTGTTACAAATGAAGTTGCGGCAACAATTAATCCAACTTTATTTACTGTTGTTGTAGGTAATGAGCCAACTTCAGTAAGAGTATTTACATCATCGTTTAAATCTTTAAAATATTTATCGAATCCCTTTTTGAATTCTTCTACATTTTTATCATCAATGTATGCTTTATCATCTCTATTAACAATTTCTAAAGCTTCAACAATTTTATAGTAATCAGCTATTTTTTCAAATGTATAAACATTTCCTAACGCTTCTATATCAGCAATTAAATGTTTGTAAACTTTGTTGATTCTTTCAGATTGTAATTTATTCCATTTGATTTCTGCTTCAACTAAGTTGTTATATAAAGTATCCAAATATTCTTTTGAATATCCATAATTTGTTAAGTCTTGAGAAAGTAAGTTATAAGCAGTTCTTGCGTCTTCAATTATTTTTTTATCACTTAAAGACACTTCTGTTGGAACCATAGATACTTTATTTAAGTAATCTATTGAATTTGCATTAAGAGCTGTATATGTTGATTTTTGCATTTTTTCAACTTCAAAATATAAACTATATATAATATCTTTATAAGTTGATTCATCAGCATTTTCAGGAATAATGATTGTCATCTTTTTAGCTAGTCCAACCATATCCTTGAATTGACCATAGAATAATGGATAATATCCATTGAATTGGAAGTACTTATTTAATAATTTATAAATTTCAGTATCTGAACTATATTCAATATTTAATGAGCTTATTGTACCTTCTAATATTGGTGCAATTGTAGACTTAAATTCAACTATTGTTAAATTTGAACAATCACAGAATGCCATATTACCAATTAATTTTAAAGTATCAGGTAATATTAATTTTTCTAATTTTTTGTTAAAGCTTCCTGCATACTCTTCAATTCTAACAGTATTAAATATTACTTCATAAGTAGTATCTGGTTTTGCTGTTGGATATGCACTCAATAAATATTTGCTGTTTGCTGTAGTTGTATATAATACACCATTATCTAATTTAATGTAATCATTGATTACACATGTATCTTCACCTGATTCATTTGTGAATTTAACATGATTTAAGTTGTAATAGAATGCTGTTGGTGCAACATATGTTAAAGTTTCTGGAAGTTTAATTTCAGAAATTGCAATACCACTTAATGCTTGAACATCAATATATTCAATTACTGGAATATTAATATTTTCTAAATTAAGTGCTTGTAAGAATGCACCTGGACCAAGCTTTCTAACTTTAGGTAAGTTAACACTTGTTAATGCATTACAATTGTTAAATGATTGCATTCCAATTTCAATTACGTTTAATAAATCAATACTTTCTAAAACAAAACAATTATAGAAAGCACCATCATTAATGAATTCAATACCATTAATTCCAACATTAATTAGGTGTTCATCTTCAGCAAATGTTCCTTCATTAATTACTTTAATTGTGCTTGTAGTAACAAATGATGTTAAATTTGTACAATAAGTAAATGAGAATGAACCTAAATGTTCAACATTTGAACCAATATTAACAGTTGTCAAATTTTTACAATTTGCAAATGCATATTCATTTATAATTTTTAATGCATCGCCAAAAGAAATATTTGTTAATAGATTTGTGATTTTAGAATCTGTTGATGAGAACGCATAAGCACCGATTTCTTCAACATTTGCAAAGTTAATATCTGATAAATTTGAACAATCACAGAATGCATAGTCATTAATTTTTGTTGTCGTGTTAGATGTTACACTTGATAATGAAGAACATCCTTTAAATGCAGCTTTATTAATTTCTAAAACATTTGTTAATATTACATTATTTAATTTTGTACAATTATTGAATGCTTCTTCACCGATTGTTGGTGCATCAACATTAATTGTTTCTAAGTTTGTACAATTTGCAAATGCACGTTTACCTAATTCTTTATTTGTTTTAATAGTGATTTCTTTTAAAGCATCAATTCCTGCAAATGCTGATTCACAAATTACAACATCTTCAAGTTCTAATGATTCAATAGCTGTATTTGCAAATACGTATGGAGCAAAGTTTTTCATACATTCAATATTGTTAATTGTTGAAAGTTTCTTACATCCAGCAAATGCTTTTTCATCAATTGTAATATTCTTTATTAAAGATAGTGTTATTAAATTTTCACAATAACCAAATGCAAGCTTACCAATATGTTCAAGTGAATTAGCAAGTGTTAAACTTGTTAATGTAGTAACACCACTAAATGCACTTTCTTTAATGCTTGTAATACCTTCTGAAATTGTATAATCTCCATATTCATAATTTGGAGCTGCTAAAATAATTTCTTTTCCATCTTTTGATAATAATAAATTGTTATCTGCTTTATAGTTATTGTTTTCTTCATTTACAATAAATGTTGATAATTTATTGCAACCACTGAAAATTAATCCTAAGTTTGTTGTGATATTTGTATTTTTATTGAATTTTACTTCTGTTAAGTTAGTAGCATTTTTGAATACGTTTGTTTCAAATTCAAAATTACTATCTGGTAAAGTGATTGAATTTAAGCTTACACAATTTGCGAATGCATCTTCATAAATAAATTCACAACCAGCAAGATCATTAAATGTTACTGATTCAAGAGATTGGCATTTATTGAATGCTTGTTTTCCAACATAAACTAATGTTCTTGTTATTATAACGTCTTTTAAGTTTTGACAATTTTCAAAGCAATTATTAGGGATTCTATCTGAATTAAATGTTATAGTTGTTAAACCTGAATTTTTAAACATTCCTTCTGAGAAGTTTGTATATATTCCGTTATCAATTGTTTCAAGTGATGTACAACCAATGAATTCTTCTCCAGCTGCATTTCTAAGCGCAGTTAAATTTACATGTTTAATTCCTGTACAATTTCTAAATGCTTGATATCCAATTGCATATAAGCTACTTAAATCAACATTTACTAAAGATTCACATTTGTCAAAGGCACGTTCACCGATTAATTCGATACCTTCTAAATTTATATTCTTTAAGTTTTTGTCTCCAGCAAATGCATATTCTTTGATATATGGACATGTATCTCCTTTATCATCTTTTAAGAATGTAACAGTTTCAAGAGCAGTACAATTATAGAATGCATATTTTTGAATTTCCATTACATCTGATGGAATTGTTACACTTTTTACTGAGTCATTTGATGCAGGAGTTTTTGCGGCATCGTAATCATCTTCTTCAATTTTTATTTCATAATCTGTTGTATATAGTGAGAATGCAAAGGCTCCAATGTATAAAATTCCTTCATCAGCAGGAATTACAACATTTCCACCTAATCCTTTATAAGCAACAAGTGTAGTTCCTTCAATAACGAATTCACTCTTAACAGTTACTTTTGTTGATGCCATTAATGTTGATGTTCTACCATCAACTTTTACTTTTAATGTAATTGTCGCATTACCTTCTTTTAAACCAGTAACGACACCATTTTCATCAACTGACGCAACCTTTTCATTTGTTGACGACCAAATAAGTTCGTAATCTTTTAAATTCCAAGGTTCTAATTCAAATCCAATTTGAACTTGTTCACTTGGATACATTGAAATATTTGGTTTTTCAGTAAAGAAGAATCTTTGTCCAACTTCACCGATTTCTGAAATATCAGGTCCATCAATAAATGCTTTTAATGTATCAAAGTATGTAAATTCAATATCTGTTAATTTGTTATCAAATAAATCTTCTGTATTACTACGTTTTCTAACCCTTATTCTTAAATCTATTTCATAAGCATAACCATCAGTATTCATTGTTGTACAAGTAATTAGTGCTGTACCATCTGAAACTGCTTCGATTTTACCGTTTTTAACTTTAATAACATCTTCATTTGAAGATTTCCAAGAAAGTAGTGAGAAATATTTTGCTTGTACAGCAGGATCGCTATCTAATGATGGATCATTTGATGTTAGCATTGTTGTTAAATCAAGCATATCTCCTACATAAATATCTTTATAATATTGGTATGTACCATTTGATACACTTGAGAAATATTGATCTTTATAAGAAATTTGACTTGTATTTGTCCCTGGAAGTGTTACATATGAATAAGATTGATTTAATGCATAGTCATCAACTAAGAATCCTAGTCCATTTGTTACTGGGAATTTTTTGCCATCACTGTTCATCCATCCATATTGTAATAAATCTATATAATCAGTTATTTCAATTGTTACTTTACTTATTCCACCTCTTTCACCATAAATTGGAATTGGATAATCTACTAATGAAATAAGTGTTCCATCAACAATTGTAAATGGTCTAATTGATTGTGCATAATGATTGTCATAAACATAAACATCTACATAATATCTATAATCTTTTAATGATTTATCATATTTTGTATAATACTCTGCATCTGTAATGATTGGAGCTTGGTAGTCAACATAGAATGAGAATTCAAATGTATTATTTAAGTTATCACTTAATCCACCATCATCATAGTCAAGTTCAGCTTGCATTGAGAATGTATATTTCGTATTATTTTGTAATCCAAGTTCTGCAGCTGTTACATTTATAATGTCATATCCTGGAATAATTGATCCACTAAAATAAGCTTTATGTTCATCATATTTTACATGTTCATATACAACTTCACCTGTATATGCATTCTTTATGACTGTTGTCATTTTCTTTGCATTTCTTAATAAACCAGCATAAACTGTTGTAATACCATTAATTGTTTCTAAATTATAACCGATTGCAGCATGTTCTTCTGATGCTGGAATTTTGTCATATTTTTGTTCATCCATTTCGTATACATATGAACCAAGAGGAATGATGTAGCTGTAATAATATGTTCCAAGAGGTGTAGAAGCATAATAGTCAGCTTTTAATTTATCTTCTTCATCGATTGCTCCATTGTATTTTTCGCTTTCAACTTCATAGTATGTTTTGTCAAACATTGGTGCTTTTGTCCAGTCACCAAAAAATGCAAGGAATGGAATTGATAAATCAATTTCATCTTCATTTAATGATTCTAATACAGCAAAGCCTTCTACATACATACCATTAATAAATGATCTTGAAATGTATTCTTTTTCTTTTTCACTTAATTTAAGAGTATATTTTACTGTAACAGTTCCACCTGCATTAACTGTAATTACATCACCTTCAAGTGTTCCATTTCCTGAAATTTCTGCATTTGTTTTAGGATTTAACATATATGCTTTTTCTGCAACATATTCAGGATCAGATACAGATAAACTTTCTGTCATTGTTAAATTTGTAAGTTTATATTGTAATGTTTGATTTGATAAATTGTTGATATCAAAAACTAGTTCATAAACACCAGTTTCTTTAGGGTCATCTTTTAATTCTAATTTAGGTTTTGTTTGATCTTCTACTGAAAGGTATGCTAAAGTATCAATTGCATATTTTAAATTTCCAAGACCTGAACCTTGTTTTCTTGGTGAGTAAGGATTACCTTGTTCATCTAAAATAATTGTAGCAGTTGACATTAATAATGAATTTGCCATATTAGTAAGTTCAACTGAATTTAGGTCAGGATATCTTTCTTTTAAAGCTTGTTTTACTAATACGATAACACCACAAAGGTTTGGACAAGCCATTGATGTACCAGATATTTCTTCATATCCTCCACCTGGAACAGCAGATAAAATTGATCCACCATGTGCTGTTATTTCTGGTTTTAATGCTAAATTTGATACAGGTCCCCAACTTGAGAAGTCTGACATAAATGGACCAGCTAAGTATGATTTATCTAGTACAAGTTTACCAGTTCCTTTTGAAGCTAAGTATTCACCATCATCTTTTGAAACTGAGCAAAGAGGAATCTCAAGATGACTTCCAGCATTCATAAATACTTCACCAGCAACATTGTTATAAATAATACACCCAATTGCACCTTGTGCAAGAGCAACTTGTGCTTTTTCTTCGAAGCTTGTTTCTCCACGTTTAACAAGAGCGATTTTTCCTTTTACATCAACACTTGAGTAATTTACTTTTTTACCAACACCAGGTACTGTTACATATTCCACTTCTATTTTTGTTTTATTTGTTTCTAAATCTTCAAAAAGCATATCGTAGAAATCATAAGGTTTACCAGCATTATTATTTGCATTATTGAAGAAGAATACATATCCATCTTCATGTATCATATATTTACTTTTTACACCACTAATTGACGCAACAGCAATTGTAGATTCATAAGTACCAGGAGAACCAACAGTAGCTGAATCTGGATTTGATGCTTTATTTGTATTACCATTTTCACCACCATATCCTGAACTATAGTCATTACTTGCGGCAACAACTAATGAAATACCAGCAGCTTCAATCTTGTCATATACTTCATTGATATATTCATTATCTGATGATCTTGCAAATCCACATGCAGTACCAAGTGATAAGTTAATAGCGTCAACTCCAATTAACATTGCATCTTCTAATGCGGCTAAAATGTCTTCTTGAAGAGCACCGTTATTAATATCACCAAATACTTTCATTAAAACAAGTTGTGTATTTATTGCAACACCTGTGATTACATCATCAGACCCACCAATAATACCAGCAACGTGTGTTCCGTGATTTGAATCGTATGGAGCAACGTCTGGATCTTTATCAGCATAGTCATATGCAAATGGAATTTTTGCATTTAAATAAACATCTTGCACCTTAATATTTTGTTTATATCCATATGCATTAGATTCAGTTAAGATATTAGAAATATCTGATACTGATAGCATTGTTTCATTTGGCATATTTTGGAATACTGTATGATGAATATCAAACCCTGAGTCTAAGATTGCAACAGCAGTATTACTTCCATCATAATCTACATTACTTGAATCGAAAATACCAGTTTCATATACATCAACGTAGTTTGTTACAGGTTCTTTTGTATTAGAACTTTCACCATCAGTACTTGTTACTTTATACTCTGGTTGTGAATATACTTCTGAAATTGTAATATCAATATCATATCCTGCTTTTGCAAGTTTTTTATATTGACCATAAGTTGTTGTAACAGAAAAACCATTGAATAATGTTGTATACGAATGATTCATTTTTGAAATATAATCTTTTCCAATTAATTCTGTCGCAAGATTTTTTTGATCAGATACCATTTTCTTTACAACTGAAGTAACACTTCTACTGTTTAAATATTCAGAAAGTGTATTATATCCTTCAGAATCTTCTTCATAATAATCCATCAAACCTTTTGATTTTATTGTGATAATTAAATTGATTTTATCATCGTCTTCTAATTTTTCAAGACTGTATAATAAATCTTTGTTTAAATACTTTTCATTGTCAGTTATACTTGCAATTAAATCTGCTTGTTCAACATTTAAACTAATCTTCTCATTAAGTTTGTTATCTATTTCTGCTTGTTCAACCGACGTGCAGCTAACAAATGTAACTAAAGAAAAAATTAATACAAGTATTAACATAAATCTTTTTGTTGCTTTCATACTTTTTTATACCTCTTTTTTATATATTTTTAATGATTAAATTTTTATCCATAAAACCCCATCTTAATTATTTATTATACCACAAAACACCATTTTTTGCAATCTATTGGTTTTATATGTAACACTTATTCGATAATATATTAATTTTTTTTATAAT
>JAZKYN010000116.1:0-7370 GCA_045612145.1 Bacilli bacterium | reverse complement strand
ACTTGTTTTTTGGCAATTATTTTTAACAATATTTTGGTTTTCTTTTGCAAATTTAATCTTATTAATAATTGCAGGTTTACTATGGTTGACTAGTTTGTTTCTTATTATCTAAGAAATCATTGTTAAATTTACTAATATTTATAGTAACATTTTCAAAATTTCTTGCATTAACTTGTTGTTCATTTGTAAAATTAATTTTCATAATATAAATGTATAGAATTAAATACTTAAAATAATCATAATTAAAACTATACGCATCACTATCATAATGATTTAAAATTAAAGTTTTATAGTCAACATCAATAAAATTATTACTAATATAATATTTAGCATAATCAAGAGAATCTAATCCTATTTTAGATTTATCTAAACTTATTAAATAGTTTTGACCTCTTACATTTAATATATGGTCTAGGCTCGGATTATTGTGTATAAAATTATAATTCACACTTTCACGAGATTTAATAGAACTAATTAATCTTTTTTGAAGTTTAACAAGTTCTTTTTTTGCATCTAATATTAAATAATAATTTTCAAGTATAGGCATTGAAAACATATTTAATGGTTTTGATTCGACTTGCCTTACATATGACTCAATAGATTTAAATTTATAATCTAATTGATTAGTTATTTCATCAAATTTTATTCTTACTTTAAAAGGATCTAATGTTTTCTTAATAATTGTTCTATTATGTAAATTTTCTAGTTCATAAAAAAGAGCACTGCTCTTCACATCATCTCTAATTTTTACCTCATTTATATAGTCAGTAACATAAAAAAATTGGTTATTATTACTTGAAACATACTTATTTTCTTTATTTAGCAATGGATAAAGAACATTAGAAACACCTATATTTTCTAAATAATGATATTTATTTAATATAGTTTTCGAAGTTTCTTTTAAAAAGAAATTATTATTGTTGTCAGAAACCAACTTATACGTTTTTAAAGTAATGGGGGAAATATCTTTTAAATTTATCTCATAATATTTTACTAAATCTAAATTAATACTTCTTAATTTATAATCATTCATTTCCACTCAACATTATTCTTTTATATTTCGTATTTGCATATTTTTTATTGTTAGATAAAATTTCATTTAAACCAACATTATTACTTTGACAAATTTTATCTAATTCTTTATCATTTTGATAATAACATATTTTGATATTTGAAATACTATCTTTCAAATTTCTTATTATTATTTCATCCGTGGGTAAATTATCATCTTTACAATTTAAAGTATTATATAATAATTCATCTATTCTTTTTGTCTCATTTTCTTTTATTTTTTCAAAATCAACTATGTTTTCTTCGTCTAAGGTTAAAGAATTATTCTCATCAACTCTTGTTTCTTCTTCAAAAATATTATATTTTACTAAAATATCAAACGATACATCAAAACCTCTTGATTCAACATTTACATGTTCAACGTCAATACATAAAATATCTTCGACTTCGTAGTTTTCATTTGAAATAACAATAGAAAAAGGAATATATTCAGAAAAAAATTCTGTAGTAATGTTATCTCTTTTCAAATATTTTCCTTTTATATTTAATTTACCTTCTATTAAATTATCTAATTCATTAAATTCATCTACTTCTGCACTAACATCTATTAGATCGAAAAAATCTTTTAATTTAATAAAAGAATTGAAATTCATTTTTAATTCCATAAAAAAACCTCCATATAATCATTATATTATATGAAGGTTTTTTATTTTTATTCTAGTTTAAAAATGATTCAATATAAGCATGTATTTTGTCAATACCAACTTTTTTCTCACTTGATACTGGAATTAATAATTCATCTTTATCCATTTGAAGTTTTTTTCTAATAACACTTACATTTTTATTAAGTTCATTTTTACTTATTTTATCAGTTTTAGTTGCAATAACAACAATTTTTTGATTTGAGTGTTTTAAGAAGTTATACATTAATACATCATCTTCTGTAGGTTCATGTCTACTATCAACAACTAAAAAACATGTAACTAAATATTGAGATTTTGCTAAATAATCTTCGATCATACTACCATAGTTTAAACGATCTTGAACAAGGCGCATTGCATATCCATATCCAGGAACGTCAACAAGAAGTATTGCATCATTTACATTGTAAAAATTTAGAGTAATTGTTTTACCTGGTTTACTTGATGTATAAGCTAAATTTTTTCTATTAGTTATTGCATTTAATAAACTACTTTTTCCGACATTTGATCGTCCCATAAATACAAATTCTGGTACTTTCATGTCAGGGATATGAGATGCTTTTGTACCACTAATAATATATTCCGCTTTCTTTATAATCATAAACTTCTCCTTAAATTAAAAGACATGATAAACATGTCTTTAGTGATGTAATACATTTGTAAGCCATATTCTGTCTTCAATTTCTTGAAGGGTAATCATTTATCTCACAAGAATATCTTGTCCAAGAATTATAAGTTCATTTCCTTTAATTCTCGCGCCCCTACCAAAATTTGGGTTGCTAGCTTGAGGGGTTTACCCGTTCCACTTTCTTGTTTCCAAGAAAAATCGTCTCTGTGGCACCTTAAGAACTACACCATAGAATTATCCTTAGGCTTCATTCGCCGTGATAGACATCACCTATCCCTTGACTTATTTGTTCGTCAAGCACAATCACTACAAGCATCTCAGCTTGTGCTAGTATGGACTTTCCTAACCTATAAAGGCTCGATTACCTAATGTATTATATTTTTTTATTATTCTTCTGTTTTTTCAGAGTTTTCAGTAACTTCAGTTGTTTCTTCTGTTTTTTCAACTTTTACTACAGCTGGTTTTAATAAAGCTTTTCTTGATAATACAAGTTTTCCTTTATCATCGATTTTTAATAATTTAACAACGATTTCATCATCAACATGAACAACGTCTTCAACTTTTGCAACACGTTTTGCATCAAGTTCAGAAATATGAACTAAGCCTTCACATCCAGGCCAAAGTTCTACGAATGCTCCGAAGTCAACAATTTTAACTACTCTTACTGGATAAACTTGACCAACTTCAGGTTCTCTTGTTAAATCTTCAATAATTTTAACTGCTTTATCGATCCATTCGCTTTCAGCATGCATGATAAATACTCTACCATCTTGTTCAATGTCAATTTTAACATTATTACATTTTTCGATGATTTCTTGAATAACTTTACCACCTGATCCGATAACATCACGGATTTTTTCAGGATTGATACGAACCATTTTAACTTTTGGTGCGAATTTGCTAAGTTCAGGACGAACTTCAGAAATAGTAGTCATCATATGATCTAAAATTTGCATTCTTCCAAGTTTTGCTTGAGCTAATGCTTCTTTTAAGATTTCACGAGTGATACCTTTAATTTTGATATCCATTTGAAGAGCTGTAATACCATCACGAGTACCAGCAACTTTAAAGTCCATATCTCCATAGTGATCTTCTAAACCTTGAATATCTGTTAAAATAGTATATTTACTACATTCATCATCTTGGCTAATTAATCCCATAGCGATACCAGCAACAGGTGCTTTAAGTGGAACACCAGCAGCCATTAATGCCATTGTACCAGCACAAATTGATGCTTGTGATGAAGATCCATTAGATTCTAAAATTTCACTTACAACACGAATTGTATATGGGAATTCATCTTCTGATGGAATAACTTGTAAAATAGCTCTTTCACCAAGTGCACCATGACCAATTTCACGACGACCAGGGCTTCCGTATTTACCAGTTGAACCAACTGAGAATTGAGGGAAGTTATAGTGTAACATGAAACGTTTGCTATCTTCTGCTCCAAGACCATCAATGATTTGGAATTCAGCAAGTGAACCTAATGTTACAACTGATAAACTTTGAGTTTGTCCTCTTGTAAATAATGCAGAACCATGAGTTCTTTCAAAAATATCAACACGTGATGATAATGGTCTGATTTCGCTTACTGCACGACCATCAGGACGTACTTTATCATCTGTGATTAATCTTCTAACTTCATCAGCTAAAATGTGTTCTAAAACCATGTCAACATATTTTTGATTTTGTTCAACTTCTTGTAAAGTTAATTCTTCATTAGCTTCAAAAATAGCATTGAAATGTTCTCTAGTTTTTTCGTTTACTTCTTCGATAGCAGCTTCACGTGCAAGTTTTTCATGAGTTGAAATTGCAGGAATAAGTGTTGGTTCAGCAAATTCTCTAACTGCTTTTTCAAGATCTTCAGGAATTTTGAATAGATCTGGAACCATTTTTTCTTTTCCACATGCTTTAGCGATTTCTTCTTGGAATTCGCATAAACGAATAATTTCTTCATGAGCAAAGATTAAAGCTTCTAACATATCATCTTCACTAACTTGTTTAGCACCAGCTTCAACCATGTTAATAGCTTTTTTAGTACCAGCAAC
Organism: Bacilli bacterium; assembly: GCA_045612145.1. GTDB lineage: Bacteria > Bacillota_I > Bacilli_A > ML615J-28 > CAG-313 > CAG-313. The sequence continues at coordinate 2,979 of JAZKYN010000116.1, read as the reverse complement.
TGTTAAGTTGATATCTGAAACTTCTAATTCTTCAACAGTTGGGTTGATTACTAGCTCACCATTTACTCTACCAACAACAACACCAGCGATAGGACCTTCAAAAGGAATATCAGATACTGTTAAAGCAACACTTGAACCAAGCATTGCAGCCATTGCAGATGAGCAATCTGGGTTAGCACTCATTACCATATTTACTACTTGAACTTCATTGCGATATCCTTCAGCAAATAAAGGTCTAATAGGACGGTCAATTAATCTTGAAACTAATGTTTCATGTTCTGTAGGACGTCCTTCTCTTTTTAAGAATCCACCAGGAATTTTTCCTGCTGCGTATAATTTTTCTTGATATAATACTGTTAATGGGAAGAAATCTGTAGCCATAGCTTTGTTAGAACCAACAGCTGCACTTAATACTGCAGTATCTTCATATCTAACAAGACAAGCGCCATTTGCTTGTTTAGCAAGTTCTCCAATTTCAACAATAAATTTTCTGTTTCTGTGTGTATATTCAAATACATGTTTTTCCATTTTTTCTCACATAGTTTGCCGTATTGCAAACTTTCCTTTCCTTGATTTCGTACGTTTTATATTATAACTTAATTACTTAAGATAAATATCTAAATAGTAGAAAAGGCATAATAAATTATGCCCTTTTTGTCCTACTTTCTTAAACCTAATTTGGCAATAACTTCACGATAACGTTGAACATCTTTATCTTTTAAGTATGCTAAAAGATTACGACGGTGACCAACTTTTTTTAACAGACCACGACGGTTGTGATAATCATGAGTATGAACTTTTAAATGTTCATTTAACTTATTGATTTCAGCTGTTAAAATCGCGATTTGAACTTCTGGAGAACCAGTATCTCCTTCTGCTCTAGCAAAATTAGCAATGATTTGTGCTTTTTCTTCTTTAGAAATGCAAGCCATTTTATTATCCTCCTTTTATAAATTTCTACAAAAATATTTAAATTGTAGATTGATACGCCTAATGCTAAAGAAATTCGTCGGAAGAATCGAAAATCTTCGCATAGGACAGATATATTATATAATATTTTTCAAAAAATATCAAGTAAAAGAAACCTTTTTTAATTAATTTTACATTTTTTTAAGATACTTTTGAACTTTTTCTTTATCAATATTAATTTGATTTAAAAATTCTTCTTTAGATTTGAATTTAATTTCTTCTCTAATAAATGACAATAATTCAATTTCTAAAGTAGATCCGTACAAATTATCCGAATAATCAAATATATGAGTTTCAAAAACCATATCTATTGATTCATTAAAACTAGGATTATATCCTAAATTTGCAAAGCCATAATACGGCCTATTTTCTATTAAAACTCTTACAGCATAAACACCTGGTTTAATGTTTGCAAACTGTTTATCAACTTTTAAATTTGCTGTTGGTAAATTAAGTGTTCTTCCTACTTTATTACCTTCAACAACAGTACCTTTAATTTTATAATATCTTCCTAAAAGTTTATATACTTCATCAACTTTTCCTAATTTTAAATATTGTTTTACTAATGTTGTACCAATTTTTTCTTCATTATATTTAATTTCTTCAATTATTGTGGTTTTAATTACACCATTTGATAATTTTGTAATTTCATTTGCTTTTCCTTTACCATACTTTCCAAAACAAAAATCAAAACCTACAACAACTTCTTTTACATTGTTGTTAACTAGAATATTATTTACAAAATCAATTGATTCAATACCTGCAATATCCAAATCAAATTTAATAATGAACATAAAATCTAGTCCAAGATTTGCAAGTAATTTAATTTTTTCATTTATAGGAGTAACATACGTATTTGTTAAATCTTTCTTTAAAACAAAGTCTGGATGAGGATCAAACGTAAAAATAGCACTTTTTAAATTTTTGTTTTTTGCAATATCAATAGTATTATTTATTAATGACAAATGAGCAACGTGTAATCCATCAAATTGACCAATAGTCGCAACAACAGGAATATTATTTTTTTTATAATTTTCAAATTCCAAATAAATTACATCCATACTCTTGCCGCCTTATAACATTTCAATTCATCATTTTTTTCGTAAATTGCAATTAATCTATCATTTTCCTTAATAACAATTTTCTTAGGTGTATCATTTATCAATTCATAAACAGATCTAATACTAATTTTCATACCAGATAACGCTTTATTCGTTAATTCAGGTTCATCAAGCATAGTAAACTCTTCAAGAGCATCAAGTTTTGAATACAAGTGAAAATTTCCTAGTTCGATATCAGATAATGAGTATGAATTATTTAAACTAAAATTACCTAGTTTTGTTCTAATTAAATTAAACATTAAAGATGGAACTCCTAATTGCTTTCCGATATCATAACAAAGACTTCTAATATAAGTTCCTTTAGAAACACAAACTTCAATATCAAAATAGCAACATCCATCACGATATGTAAGTTCACTAGTTCTTTTAATATCATAGATAAAAACTTTTCTTGATTCAACTTCTACGTACTCATTGTTTCTAGCATACTCATAGAGTTTTTTTCCATTAACTTTAATTGATGAATAAATTGGAGGTATTTGTTCAGATTCACCCTTAAATGATTTTAAAACATGATCGATACATTCTTCACTTATATATTCTACTTCTTTTTCAGCAATAACAGAACCCTCTAAGTCATATGTGTCTGTACTTTTACCTAAACATATAGTAGCTAAATAAGTCTTATCATGATCAGATAAAAATTGTACTAATTTTGTAGCATCATTGATACATATTGCTAAAACACCTTGTGCTAAGGGATCTAAAGTTCCTAGGTGGCCAACTTGTTTTGTTTTAAAAATTTTTCTTATCCTATTTACGACATCATGACTTGTCATTCCAGCCTCTTTATTAACTACAATAATACCATTCATAATAATACCTCTAAATTTATTATATCATATAAACATCATTTTTTCATAAAATAAGACTTAAAAATAATAAAAAG
>JAZKYN010000115.1:0-5744 GCA_045612145.1 Bacilli bacterium | reverse complement strand
TGAAAAAAATGGTGAAGTAATAAGAGTAAAAAATGAATCAAATATTAAAGATAATCATACAAATGAAATAATACCTGGTGTTATCGTAAATCCCGAAAATTATATAGATATATTTAAACCACAAAATTATACAATCGAATTTAAACCTTATGCTATTCAATTATTTAAATTATTATTGTCTCAAACATATGAAGTAATTGATAGTTTTGATAGTGATGGATATTTAGAAGTATCAATGTATAAAAGTAATGATGAAATTGATGAAAATAATATTAATAATATAGGGGGTTACATTTATTACAAAAAAGGAAATAGTTATTCACAAATTATTTTAAAAATAAGAGATTATTCAGAAAAAACATATCCAAGTGTTCCTAGATATGTTTATTTACAAACAAATTTATCAACTGAAGAACGTGAAATGTTTGAAGATTTCTTATTTTTAAAGAATTCTATTTCAAAATATAATGTGGAAACAACTGATTTAAGTAGTTCAGTTGGAATTGTAATTAATTTTAAAGAACCAGTTAATATAAATATTGATGATTTAACAAGAGATGAATATACAAAGATTAATCAAGAATATATTGATAAATATAAAATTGAAGATTATTATGATATTTTACTTAATTCATCGGTAGATTTTACTATCGTATTTTATATTGATTTAGAAGATTTTAATGATTTTGCTAAAACATATTTAGAATATTTGAAAAGTCAGGATGATGTAAAAGATGTTATTATTGAATATGGTTTTGATTCAGAAATATCATATGTTCCAAATCCAAATTATTATGGTTGTAATCCTAATAAATATTCTATTTTTGATAAAGTTAAAGTTAGTGAATCTGTTTTTTCAGAATATGGTTTAGATATTGAAAATACAATTTTAAAAACATATGATGAATTTTTAACATATTTTAATAATTTAAAAGAATCAATTGAAAATGCAGATTCAAATTCATATATAAAAGAAACTTGGCTTAAAATAATCAGTGATTATATTGAGTCTTATAAGAAAGAATTTTTTGATGAAAATATTTTGATACTTACTGAATCAATTTTTTCTCCAGTATGTAACGAAATACTTGAAGTAATTGATGTTTGTCTTCCTATAAGTAATGAATTATACATTTTTGTTAAAATTACTCATCCTGCATTAGGTTTAACTATGGTTAAAAATACTGTATTTGAAATAATTATACCTAAAGATGTTTTCTTAGAAAATGAAAACATTGATATTATACATTTAATATATTAAAAAAAGGAAAATCATTTGATTTTCCTTTTATGCTTTTCTATTGTATAGTTGATCTATTTGTATAACAGCAAAATAATTACCATCTAATTTCTTTATTTCAAGTGATATTAATTCTCTTAGTTCTTTAGGAGAACAACTAAAATTAATTGGCATTGAAACATCGAATAATAGATTTGTGTGAGTGTCACCATAAACAACCCTAAAATCATGAATTGAAAGAATTGGATCAATATTTTTTACAATATTATTGACTTTATCTTTTAATTCTTTTGTCATTGGATTTTTATTATCAACTGGATCCATATGAATTGTTAAGTCAATATTTAACTCTTCTCTAAAGTCTCTTTCAATATTATCAATTATATCATGACTTACAACAACATCTACATCACTTGGTACTTCAGCATGAGCTGTAACAAATGTAGTGCAGTTACCATATTTATGAACTACTAAATCATGTATTCCAATAATACCATCATAGCTTACAATTTTTTCAGAAATTTGATCAAGTTCCTCTTGAGTAGGCATTACACCAATTAGTGGATTTATAGTTTCTATAACCATTTTTATTCCACTTATTAGAATAAATATTGCAAGACCTATACCTAAAATACTATCAATTGGTGTAAAGTTTGTTAGTTTTATAATTATTAAACCTAAAATAACAACTGTTGTTGATAATGAGTCATTTAAACTATCTTTTGAACTTGCAATTAATGCATCAGAATTAATTGCTTTAGCCATTTTTCTATAGAAGATAGATTGCCATAATTTGATTACAATTGAAATTCCCATAACAATAATTGTTACAAATGAAATTTCAGATGTTGAATTTCCATTTATAAGTTTAGTTACTGATTCTTTTCCTAGTGTAAAACCAATAATGATAATTAAGAATGAAATAATAAGTCCTGTTATATTTTCTATTCTTTCGTGTCCGAATGGATGATCTTCATCTGCAGGAGCACTTGATAGTTTGAAACCAATTAATGTTATGATTGAAGTTCCTGCATCTGTTAGGTTGTTTATACCATCAGCCATTACTGAAATACTTGAACTAATAAATCCGATAAATATTTTAATTGAACAAAGAAGAATGTTACTTATAATTCCAACAATTCCTGATAATGTTCCGTATTTTCCTCTGATTTTTGGATCAGATGTGTTTTTGTAATTTTTTATAAATAGTTTTACTAATAATTTTTGCATATTGACCTACAGTAAATGAATGTTTTGTTTTTCTAATTCTTTAATATATTCTTCATCCCAAATAGATGATTGTACTTCACCAATATGTGCTTTCTTTAGAAAATACATACAAAGTCTTGATTGACCAATACCTCCACCAATTGTTAGAGGAAGTTCATTATTAATAACACTTTGAACATATGGGTTTTGTAATTTAAATTCTTCATTTTTGTATTTGATTTGTTCTTTAATTGATTTGTCATCAACTCTTATACCCATAGATGAAATTTCAATTGCTCTATCTAATATATCATACCATAAAAGAATGTCACCATTTAAATTCCAATCATCATAGTCTGATGCTCTACCATCATGTGGTTTTCCATCTTTTAGAGGCCATCCTATTTGATAGATGAATACAGCCTTATATTCTTTAGTTATTGCATTTTCTCTTTCTTTTCTTGATAGATTTGGGTATTTTTCTTCTAATTCTGTTGATGAGATAAAATGAATTGAATTTGGCAGAACAGTTTCAATTTCAGGATATCTGTTAGCAACTTTATAGCTTAATAGTTTTATTACACTATAAATTTTTTCAACTGTTTTCTTTAAGTATTCGTATGTTCTTTCTTCTTTTGTAATTATTTTTTCCCAGTCCCATTGGTCTACATAAATAGAATGAATATTATCTAAATCTTCATCACGTCTTATTGCATTCATATCTGTGTATAAACCAGTTTCAGCCGCAAATTTATATTTTGCAAGAGCATTTCGTTTCCATTTTGCAAGAGATTGAACGATTTCAACATTTTTCTTTAAACATAAAACATCAAAATTAACTGGTCTTTCATAACCATTTAAATTATCGTTTAAACCAGTTGTTGGTTCTACCATAAGAGGTGCAGATACACGGATTAAATTTAATGCTTCACTAAAGTCTCTTTCAAAATTATCTTTAATAAATTTTATTGCAATTTCTGTTTCAATTAAGTTTAGTTTTGTCTCGTATTTTGCCATAAACTCACTTCCTTTAATATATTACTATATATTATAGCATAAAATTTAAAAAAAGTATAATTATTATATAGATTTTTTGAAAAATTATTTATTTTATGATATAATAAACATAAGTATTTTTATGATAAGTACTAATAAATAATTTGGATGGTAAAAAATATGTTAAAAAGAAAATTTGATAAATTAAATATTGAAACATCAGTTTTAGGATTTGGCTGTATGAGATTTCCTTTAAATAGTGAAGGTAAAATTGAAGTGGTTGAAGCAGAACAAATGATTGATTTAGCAATCAAAAATGGTGTTAATTATATTGATACTGCTTATCCATATCATGGAGGAGAATCTGAATTATTTGTTGGTAAAGTATTAAAAAAATACCCTCGTGATTCTTTTTATTTAGCAACTAAACTTCCAATGTTTTATGTTGAAAAAGAAGATGATGCTGTTAGTTTTTTTAATGAACAATTAGAAAAATTACAAATGGATTATGTTGATTTCTATTTACTACACGCATTAAATAAAAATTCATTTGAAAAAGTAAAACAATTTGATATTTTAAATAAAGTAATTGAATTAAAAAAACAAGGAAAAATCAAATATATTGGTTTTTCGTTCCATGATGAATATGAAGTATTTGAAGAAATTATTAATTACTATGATTGGGATTTCTGTCAAATTCAATTTAACTATATGGATACTGACACTCAAGCTGGTCTTAAAGGTTATGAACTAACTAAACAAAAAAATATTCCTGTTGTAATTATGGAACCTATTAAAGGTGGTTTACTTGCAAAACTTCCTGGTGATATTTCTAATATTTTTGAAAAACAAGATTACAGTAAATCTGATTCTTCATTTGCTCTAAGATATGTTTCATCATTTGATAATGTAAAAGTTATTTTAAGTGGTATGAGTAATTTAGAACAAGTAGAAGATAATTTAAATACATTTAATAATTATGTTGAATTATCTGAAAAAGAACATAAAGATGTTGATAATGTTGTTAAAGAATTAAAAGCAAGAATTAAAAATGGATGCACTGGATGTAGATACTGTATGCCTTGTCCTAAAGGGGTAAATATTCCTGGATTATTCTATCATTGGAATCAATATGGTGTTTATGATAATGAAGGTGCCTTTGTTAATAGAATGGATGATTTTATTAAAAAAGAAATGTTTGCAGATAAATGTGTTAATTGTAAAGCATGTGAAAAGATCTGTCCTCAACATTTATCTATTACAAGTGATTTTGATAAAATTAAAGAAGATTATAATTCTATAAAAAACAAATAACATAAGAAGGTATTAAATGAAGAATTATTTTATAATTAATCCTGTAGCAGGAAAAGGAAAAGCAATTGAAATTGTTGAAAAACAAATTGAAATTGTTAGTGAAGAATTAAAGAAAGATAATGAATTTATCATTATTCATACACATCACCCAGGTGATGGAACTGAAATTTGTAAAGAAATATGTGAAGAAAACAAAGATCAAGTTATAAATGTATTTGCTTGTGGTGGAGATGGAACTTGTTTTGAAGTTCTTAATGGTATTATTGGGTATAAAAATGTTAGATTTGGAATGTTACCAGTAGGTTCTTGTAATGATTTTTTAAAAACATTTCCAGGATATGATTTCTTAGATATCGAAAAACAATTAAAAGGAAAAACAATAGATGTTGATACAGTAAAAGTTAATGATGAATATATCATTAATGTTGCAAATTTTGGATTTGACGCAAGAGCAAATGACGATCAATTAAAACTTCGTTCAAAATATAAAAGTGTTAAAACAGCATATAATATGGCTCTAGTTAAAAATATCTTATCACCAAAACTTGGAGATAGTGTTGAAGTAACTGTTGATGGTAAAAAAGTTTTTGAAGGAAAAATGTTACTTTCTGCTGTTGCTAATGCACAATATTATGGTGGTGGTTATAAATGCGCACCACTTGCTGATGTTAGTGATGGATTAATAGATGTAGTTCTTGTAAGAAAAATATCTGTTATAACTTTTGCTAAACTTGTTAAATTTTATAAAGCTGGTGAACATTTAAATAATAAGAGATTTGATAAATATGTTACTTTTGTAAGAGGTAAAGATATAGTTATCAATGCAAAAAATGATCTTACTTCAAGCTATGATGGTGAAGTACGACATAGTTTAAATTATCATCTAGAAATAAGTGATAAAAAAGTAAAATTTATCTTACCAAGTGCGAATTAATTTCGCACTTTTTATTAAAAAATATTTTAGAGTTAATGAAGTTGTATCTTT
>JAZKYN010000114.1:0-2537 GCA_045612145.1 Bacilli bacterium | reverse complement strand
TGTGTTTGCATTTCTCTTTTTTCTTCTTCTTCTTGTTTTTTCTTATTGTCTTTTCTATCTTGCAAAAAAGAGTAAACAAAAAGACCTGCCAATGTAACAAGTCCACCAAATGAGCCTATTAAGTTTAATGTTTCCTCCATTGTTATCTTTCCTTTCTACTCTGTTGCTTATTAAGTTAAAGCTATATTTGGGCTTATTATAGTGCAAGTTGAATAATTTCTAGCAAATGTTAGAGTAAACCCTGTTGTACTAGGTGTTATAGTAACAGATCCAGCAGTAGTATTACTCAAAAATTGAGAATGGTTGACAACACTTCCTCCACTGACCGTAAATGTACCAGCCACACCAAAACCACCATTTAAAACTGCCATATACATAAATATATATCTGCCAGTTAATGCTCCGTTAAATGTAACAATATAAGCATTGCCTGTATTTTTAGTTATTACATTCAATTTTGAAGCAAGTGCATTAATATTAGCTTGTACGATAGCATTATCATATTCTTTACATTCTACATAATTAGTAGCAACTGAGCCTTTTTCTAGTTGTATACCAAGATTTGTTATATTTACCGTTGTGCCACTCGTAACAAATAAACCAAATCTAACTTTATTTACATTTGTTGTGTTTGCTACTGCGGTTGGGTTGTTTGAAGCAGTATTTATAACAGTTAAAAAACCTCTAACATATGAAGTATTGTTATAAAATTCAATTCTACTATTAACTCCAGTTGGCAATGATTGGTTAGTAGATAATGTATATGTACCACCGTTTTCAATAATAGTATCTTCTATGTTCTTAAATAAAACACATTCAATATTTGCAGTAGCAGTACCAGTTATATTATAAGTACCATCACTATTACTTGTGATACTTATCCCCGCAGAATTAAAATTATTTAATAAAGGAAAATCATTTTTGCTTTTTATATCTTCTACTACTATACTTCCCATACTTTCAGTACCATTAATAGCATTAGATGTTTTTTCAACTTCATTTTCTATATTATTTAATTTTTCAGCTTCAATAGCTGTTACGTCATCTTCCCAAATTGTTTTTGTGTATGCCATTATTTATCACTCTCCATTTCTTTGATTTTATCTTCTAATTGTTTTATCCTATCATTCATATTTTGATTTACTTTCCATAAGATACCGATAAAATCTAAATAATTTAATGCATAAAATCCTAGTTCATTTGTTGATACAGGTATTTGTGGTAGATTATTGTTTTCTAATGCTTCTATAACATTTTGAGCAATAAACCCTATATGTTCAGAACCACTTTCTTTATAAGTGAATGAAACAGGTTTTATTTCTTCAAGCAATTTCAAATAATTATCATCTAATTCAACTATATCTTTCTTTAATCTTTCATCAGAATTATTTGTAAAGTTATCAGTTGACAGATTTGTTATTGAGCCTGTGTTTGCATATAATCTATCAAATGACGAACCCCATAAATCAATATATGTTATTCTTGTCCCGTTACCATTATACAATTCAATTGTTGATTTAGCTTTATTAGTATTAAATAATAATAATCCATTTTTTGTAGTTGTTACTCCAGATTGTAAGATTTGAGATATAATTACATAATCTGCTGCGCTTATTTTTCCATCTCCATTTAAATCATATTTTTGTAATTGTGCAGTTGTTGGTGTTGTTTCATTTATTAAAATGTCACGAACTGTTGCTGCATCTGTTTCAGTATAATTATAGTCAGTATATATTTTTGCCTTAAAACTATCAGTTCCTAATCCAAAACCACCAATATTACCAGCAGTAGCATCAATTGTTCCGTTTGCAGATAAATTGAAATTATCACTTTCTATAACTACTCTATTTCCTTTTAAACTTATTTCTTCTGCGCTTTGATTTATTGTAGATAGAACATCTTCTCCATTTACTTTTTTAGATACTTCTAAATTTATTGCATCTGCTGTTTGTTCAATTTTGCTGTTTAATTCTTCTACTGCATCATCTAGATCTCCACCACTTGCTTTTGAAGCTACTTCTAATTTAATTTTTTCTTGTTCTACTTCTATACTTGCAAATCTTTCGTTAAGATAATCTTTAGGGAAGTATCTAACTTCAAAATCTACATTTTTATCACATTGAATTAGTGTTATTCCATCGAATGTTATTAAATCATCAATGATAGAGTATATAATTTGTTCTTTTTCTTTTGTCGGAAATACATTTTCACCGACTTTTAATTTAGAACTAGGATAAAGTCCAGCAGTTTTACGAAAGTAAAGATTATTTTTTTCGATTAATAAATAATCTTCACCTTTAAATGCATAATCATCGAAATCATAATTTAATAATTCATTCCCTTTATGTTCAACATAAGGTTTATCTTGATATGCCCCTATTGTCAGCATCTGCGACACTTTAACATTTTTAAATGTCTTACCACTTGCTATAGTCAAACTTGCACAAGTTATATATTTTGTTTCTGACAAGTTTATAGTTCCATTACCACCACTAGACACTAATTCTCTATCAGTTCCGTTGTAATAGTATAAATTC
>JAZKYN010000113.1:0-44234 GCA_045612145.1 Bacilli bacterium | reverse complement strand
ATTTTATCTATCTTCTTTATTTTTTATTTCTATATTAGCTACTAATAATTCATCAAAATCAAATTCTAAATCTTTATTATTAGATATACTCTCAGTATCATCTACACTATATTGATTACGAATTTCTTCCAACGCTTTGATATTAACTACTTCATCTTTACCTGGAATAACAACATCTACCGGAAGACCTGAACTAAACATTTCATCTCTTGTTGGTAAGATAGGAATTCTAATAGTACTGCCTCTACTAGTTCTTCCAGTAGGTCTAATAGGAGCTTTAGCTTGTTTAATAAAAGCTTCTTGTTCTAGTTGTTCCTTTGCTGCCTCTTCTTGACAAATCTTTTTATACCAAGCTTTCATAATAGTTTGGCTATTCTCATCATAATTACCAAACTCGCCTTTATCTATAAGGTCTAAAAATCATTTCTTGTCTTTAAAGGTTAATTCAAAAGGAGTTATCTTTTTTTGATATTTATGTATGGCTTCTAAATTATTAAGCTGTCCAACTTTAAGTGTTACAAATACTGTCACCATACTGCAGGCTGTAGATAGTACCAAAGATACTAATGATATAATTAATTCAGGGGTCATACTACATCTCCTCCAATTCTTTTAAAGCTTTATCTAATCTAGCTTTAACTACTGCTACTATTTCGTCTTGCAGAGTATCATCACCAAAGTCTCCATAATATTCGTCTAAGCTTTCTAGATTTTCTAATTCATCGATGAGCATTTCTAAGGATTCAATTTTAAATATTAAATGACTTACTTTTACTGCTTTATCTCTCGTCATATATTAAAAGTTTCCTTTCTTTAAGTTTGCCCAAGTAATAGAAAAATTATGCTTGACACACTTCTTTAAATAAAACTTTTCTTCACCTAAATATCCTTCAGTACCTTTAGTAGTTACTCTAAGAGTCCACAAAGGCATTTGGTCAGTTGGCATAATAATATTAAAATCTACTGTAGCTATGTCATCAGTCTTGATTTTTCTGCTTTTAATTATTCTCTTAGCTAAGAGATAATGTAAATTCTTTTCTTCACCTGTATAAATTACTTCCATAATTACAGCTCCTTGGTTTCTTTTGTATATACTGATTTCTTACTAAATAATAATTTTAACTTTTGCCAAAAGCTTGTATGCTCTGTATAAGTTTCACCTATACATTTATTTATAACTATACGTCTCGTCTCAGGATATTGTACTTCAACAGTAGTAGTTAAAGTAGTATTAAAGTGTTCAATAGAAGTTTCATCTATAGATCTAAAAGTCAATACTATCGGCTGATTATCTGCAATAGGTATTTCTCTAAATAAATCTGCTCTTTGTTTAAGCTTTATGTCTTCTAAGAGTTTTGGATTATGTTTAATTATTTCAGTAGGAATTTTTGCTGTTTTAATTGTTCTATCCATATAATAATACCTCACTTAATATATTATACAGTATAAAAAAAGATATAAGCATTATTCACTTATATCTTATTATATTTTTATTCTGTACCGTAAGTCTCACTTGTGTATTTAAATCATCTATCCATTCCAGTAATAAAATAGCCAGAGTGATTATTAATACTACCTTTACTTATTTCTTTATAAGTTTGTTCTCCTCAAGTAGACTTATCTACAAACTTACTAGGATCTAATAATATTCCTTCATCTTCTAAGTCGGCTGGATCAGCTTTACTATTTACACTATAATATCTATAGTAGTAACTATTTTCTGTAGCTGAATTAGGATTACGCATTGGTTGGTCATAATCTGTAATAACAGCAATTAACTCTACATCATCAGTAAAGCGACAACGTTCAACTATATCTCAACTTAATCTAGTAAGTCTTTGAATGCCTTCATCATCTGGTAATTGAAATAAGAAAATACCTTCTTTATTAGATGAAGCTCATTTTTCAAATTCTACACTATATCATTTAGCATTCTTATATTTTTCTTGACGAGTTTGTTTAGCTAATATTTCTGCTTTAATAGCTTCTCATCTACGTATCTCATTTAGAACAGAACTATTAAAGTCATCTACTATTTCTTGTTCTGTTGGTATATGCTTACTACCACTATCATATACCTTTATTAAAAAATCATAAAAGTAAATATCTATATTTATATATTTTTCTCTTCGACTATTATTATAGTAACCAATCTTAACTTTAGGAGTTTGTTGTAGTCTATTAAAAGAGTTTGGTTCTAATTCTTTTGCTAAGTCAAGTACTCTTTGCATTGCAGTTTTATCAACTAAAGTAAGAACATGATTAGCTCTATCTATGTATTCTTTTGCATCACTAAGTAGTTTTTCTTCTTGAGCTTTTTTCTCTTCCTCTTCTTTTCTTTTAGCTTCTTCTTCTTTAGCAATCATAGTTGTAGTTTCAAACCAAGTTACATTAGAAGCAAATTGGAAAGCTCAGTATTTCTTTAATGCGGTAGTTACTTCTGCTGGTAAATTTCCATTCTTTATAACACCATAAGTACCTCTATTTTTAAGTCTCATATCAACAGTAAATAATTGGTCTCAAATATTATCTGGAATATCTTTCTTAAAAGCTTTAATAAAACTTTCAGTATCTACTGGGTCTTTAGTTCTAACATTTAAAGACTTATAAAAAGCTTGTACTTCTGGGCTAGTCGCTTCATTTAAAGTATTTAACTCTTCATATAAATTCATGAATTCGGTTTTAATCATAATATGTCTCCTAACTCTTAGTCTCAATTAGTATCATATCAGTCGTCAGCATGAGCATCTACATAAGCCTCTGCATCTCTTTCTTTTAAATCATCAAGATAAATATCTTCTACTTTACTTACACTGTTTTTATATAATTCTTTACATCTACGATCTACTTCAGCTTGTAGTTCATCTTTAGTAATACCTAGAATAGTAGCTGCTTCATCAATAGTAATGTGGTCTTCTGTTTCTGCTGATTCATATGTAACTCTATAATTCACAGAATTAAATTCTACAATATAACCTGAAGTATCAATAGTAATAGTTTGTCACCAGTCACTCTTTTCATAACCAGGATCATAGCCCACATCTACATCACTAAAGTCTACTAATACATCAATATTAATATTTACAAGATCATTAGCAACTAAAGTATTGCATACACCTGCGCCGTAATCAACTAAAAGATATCCTTCTTCATCAGTTTCTTCAAAAGGATAAATTACTTCTGCTTGTTTATTTAATCATTCAAACTTAACATTACTTAAGTTTTCTTCTAGTGATTCTGTAAAAGCTTTAGAATATTTTTCGTCTCAGAGATTTCCATAATCACCTTGTTCTAAATCATTATCTTTAACATTTTTAAGTTCTGGAGATTTCCAAACAACTTTAGGATTAGGATCACCTTCTCCACCATCTGGACCGAAATCTCTATAAGTAGTAACAATAACTTGTTCAACTCAAGTAGCAAAATCTGTAGTTTCATTTATTTTTTGAGCATACTTAATTGCGTCTTCTTTAGTATTATTTCAGTCTTCTGAAAATTCCTTTGCAAAGTCGTAGTCACCAGACTTAAGATCTTTAACAAATACATGTCAGTCTGTGCAAGTAGAAATAACTTCATCTTCAACAGGTTCTTCATCTTCAGTTTTATTTTGTTCTGTATCATTACTAATAAACTCGTCAGGAAGATTAGGATAACCGTCAGTATCAAAATAACCTTCGCCAACGTCGACATCTTCTAAATTATAAGACTTCCAAATAACTTGTGGATTAGGATCTCCTTCACCACCGTCAGGTCCAAAGTCTTCATATTCAGTGACTAAGCGTTTTTCTACTCAAACACCTGCGTCATAGTTCTCGATTGCCATAGCTAATTTATTAGCATAGTCAAGAGCCTCTTCTTTAGTATGTCCGTCATCTTCTGAAAAATTTTCTATTCAATAATAGCAGTCTAAAACAGGGTCTTCAATAAAGACAGTATAGTCAGTATATGTTTTAATAATTTTATCGTCCATATAATTAGTCTCCTTTACAAATTACTTTGCAGTCATATAATTTAGCAAAAGAAAAGACAGATACTATTTAATCTGTCTTATTTATTAATTATAATTATAAATACTATATGATTCTACAGTGTCGTTTAATTCAATTAAATCTAAAATTTTATTCTTATTAATATCAATAATTCTAATATAGTTATTTTCAACTACTGCTGCGATTGGACCTTCATAAGTTTTGGAATAATTAGTTCCATTCTTTTTATTAACTACAATTCTTAATAACATAATTTATCCTCTTAATTTATTAATATCATCTAATAAGTATTTCTTTTGTTTACCATAAGGTACAGTTCGAACTTTTCCAATACTTACATAATATCTAAGTAACTGTCTACTAATACCCATCTTCTCAATTTCGCCAGAAGACACAATTCGGTCAGTTACTGTTATTTCGATATTACTGTCTTCAGGTAAACTATTAATATAATCTAGTGCTTCTTGTTTAGTCATTAAAATAATCCTCCAAATAAATCTACTGCTTCAATCTTACCTAATCCATATTTATTAGGATATTCTAACCAAGTTCCCTTTATTGCTGGACGGTAAGTTAGTAATTCTGGTAAGACAGTTTTATCATAGTCTTTATTAAATTCAGTTAGACATACTTCTAATAAAGCATTGCCTTGATGTATCTGCCAATCTCTTACTTTAGGATTAATTGCTTTTAGTCTTTTTCTACAAGCAGTAACCATAGTAGCATCATATTCATTTCCAAATACTCTATGTGGATCTACTCCAATAATTAATGCTGCTGCTAATAAGTTACCACTACCACTAGTAGGATCTATAACATCTGAATCCAAGAATTCTTCATAAGTACAGTCTAGTGCTTCTAACATCTTAATAGTTAACTCAGCTGGAGTAAAGAATTGATCTAACTCTTGTCTTTCTTTCTTAGTCTTACCTAAATACATATTATGTTGGAAAGCAAAAAATTCAAATCTAATAGCTGACTTTTGTTCTTCTGTTAAATACATTAGTTAATCTCCTTTACGATAGTATCTCCATCCCACTTAAGTCCCATCTCTGCTAATACTGCTTCATCGTATAAACATTGATCCCAAAGTGCTTTTTGATTAATATGAATATTATCCCAATCGATTTGTGGTACTAACATATAGTATTCTGAACTAACTGAGGTAGTATTTAAACCATAGATAGTTTTGCTAGCTAAACAGTTATACTTATCAGTTGTCCAGTTGTATGCATATTGATTATAATTTTCTCTAGCTTGTAAAGTCTTAAAAGAAAGTTTAACTAAGGATGAAATTAGTTTATCATGCTTATGAAGAACATTCCAAGAATATCCACAGCCATTTTTACCATGATATCCATGAGCACCACCTGAGTCATTATTAGTAGACACAAATCTAGACATATCGATAAAATCGGTATCGATATTAAGAGTTAAAGGATCTTTAACACTTGTCCAAGTATACCCTTTATTATTTTGAATATTCCACTTATAGAACTCAATATATCTTTGGTCAAATGATTGGAGCATAAAATCTAAATACACTTTAGAAGAATTGGGTTTATCGGATAAAGTTACTATACAATTGTTTTTAGTAATTGCAGCATCAAAACCTTCGCCTCCAACTACTTTCATAGTATTAATAAACTCATAAAGTTTATGTCCTTTAACTTCAACAGATTTATATTGTGCAAGAGGCATTAAGATAGAATACTTTGCATCTGGACAAACTTCTTTACATTTAGCAACAACCTTACCTCCAATAGAATAAGGTGGATTAATAATTAATTTAGGATTTTTAAATTTCTTCATAATATCTGCAAGCTCCTCTTCTTCTTTAATATAAATAGTATCTTCAGTATCTACACCATAGACATCTTTTAAGCCTTCTGTTTCTACATAATAGAATTTCTTATTTGGATAAGTTTTCTTTAATTCATAGAATAATACTGGAGTATTCCATAGTGCAACTAATCCTACATTCCAATCATTAATATCTGATTGCTGTGAAGCAATAAAAGAATCTCTAAATCTCTTATTGTTAATAATACTTATCTTCTTATCAAATAGTTCCTTCTCTTTTAAATTTAGCATATTCCTTTACACTTCCTTTACATAATATTATACAATAAATTAATTGTAAATTGCAATTCCATTATTAATTAATAAGTCTGCAATTTGACTTAATACTTTCATATCAAGGTTGAAAGCATTCTCGATCGCAAGTCTTCTAGTTTCTGACATATTATTCTTAAATTCATTTTCTAGAATATTAGTTTCATACTTACCAGAATTGAATTCATCTTTGTGGTTTAATAAGTAAGCAAGATAGTTAATACGTTGGTCTTGTTCTAATTCCTTCTTTGTCTTACCAGTTGTTTCTTTAAATCTTCTATTGATTAGAATCTTTCTATCTGCATCACCTTTAATATTACTATTAGCTAAGTCATTAAAGTCTAATTTTTCTTTAACAGTAAATCTTGCATCAGGAAGATCAATACTATTAATATCTACCATAAGAAGTTTAAGTGCTCTAGCTACATGGAAAGGTCTGCTGTGCATTTGAATTCTTAGTTCATCAGAAGTCATCTCACGGATCGGATTAACTCCACTACTAAAGTATTCATAGAAAGAAAGCTTTTCAGACGCACGAATTTCTTCTAATAGTTGATCGACAGAAGTATGAGTTGCTGTATCACTTAATGAGTCTACAGCGATATTAGAAAGATAGTCTGATAACTTAGATTGTTCATAAGCTAATCTAAAGTCAATGACATTACATCTCATATCTTTTTGTTCAGCCCAAGGTGTTAAACCTCTTGCAATCTTTTGGTCCGGCATACAAGCATTACACATTAGTAAGACATTCTTGATTTGTGGAATAGAGAATGATCTATTAGCCATACTACTAGCAATAAGAATACCTCTTGTTCCTTGGTCTCTAATAGCATCTTTGATTTCTTTTTCCGCAGTAGCATTAGTCATCTCATCACCATTAATAACTCTTACCCAGTAACCAGGACATACTTCTTCAATTAGTTTCTTAAATACTTGTTGTGCTTCATTATTAGCAGGAGTAAAGATCATAGACATAGAATCATTAATAAGATTATGATTTCTATACTTTCTAGTTTCTTTGTTCATTACAGGAAGCTCTTTATTAAATAAGAATTTAAGTGTATCTCTAAACCATAGTTCGCCTCTTAACTTACCATTATCCAATGTAAACATATCTGTGAAGTTTTCCATCTCTACAGTATTATAGTTAAACACTTTAACCATCTCAGAGTTATTTAAACAGTACCAGTTAATACCAACAGCATTTGGTCTTTTGTTTAGGATATCTAAAATATAGTCTCTCTTAATAACTACTTCAGGCTCGAAGATACGTTCGCACTTCTCAGCTTTAGTTCCAGTAGTAGCGAAGAACATCTTGAAGTTATTAGATACAGTATTATATAAGTGTCTAATCTTTTTAATTTGTTTATCACAACCAGCACCATAATCTGCTTCTTCAATTACTAAACTCTTGTTATAGCCCTTAAGTGAATCTAATAATTCGATACGTCTTTCGAAGCAAGTATCTTCATCACCAGTAAGTGCAACATAGTAACATATATAATGTTTAGGATCAACTAACCAAGATTTAATAGTATCTAAAGTATCTTCTCTGATATCATCTGAATCCACGAATAAACAGTTTTCATTTTGTACTAAAGTATTAAGCTCTTCTGAATAAGATGTTTTAACTGTTCCGACATAAGAAGAAAGGATATTAATTCTAATGTCTAATTCATTAATAGCTTTCCATAAACCACAGAAGAAACCAGTCTTACCATATCTTGTACAAAGATCCATAATATACTTTTCTTTCTTCATATCTACTACAGACTTAATAAGCTCAGCTACATCTGGATAATCAGGTCTAGCTCTTCTAGTAGATACATTCTTAGAACCAGCATAGTCAGAAATATCAGCTAATAAGTTTTGTAGTCCTCTTGCATCTTCTACATAATAAGCTTCTTCAGTATTTAAGATTTCTTTTGCAGCTGGAGAATATCCTCTATTATTCTTAGATCTAATTTTTAGTTTACTATGGATTTCTTTATCTCCACAGTCTGACTCCCAAATACCTACCATTCGGTCATTAGCCTTAGTTGCAGTTCCTCTATGATATCTAGCATAGATAGATTGTTTCTTTGCTTCACCAAACTTAACATATAATTTATCATCTTGAATTTCTACATAAGCATATAAAGTATACTTAGTATCTTTTAAAGTTTTTAAATCATAGAAAGGTCTATTGACAGAAATTGTTCCATTAATAAGTTCTTGAAGTTCTCTCTTAGTATCATTGATAATAAACATATTGAATACCTCCTACTGCTTTACTTTGCATTCATAATATTATACAATAAACTTTTACATTTTTTATACAATAATAGCTACTCACAATATAATTATATAATAAATATATCTCAAAGTAAAGTTTGAACTGACGTACAAATAAAAAAGACACTCTAATATAGAATGTCTAATTTATGGCTTTCGCCGCAGAAAGGAGTAAATATATGAAACAAGTATAAACAAGTAATCCTCAAAGTTAAGTTTAACACGAAGTATTTGCAACTACTTCTTAGGCCCCAAACTACGACGTAGGACTTTACATGCCTCGTTAAACTATTTGTGTTTTGAACTCTCGTTGTTCAGACGGCACCACTGTGGAATTGAACCACACAATGAACTACGCTCTTGCCCACCAGGGGTTGGTGATATGGTATCGCATTAGAAGTGGACTCACACCACTTGTCGGCTCCGGACTTCCTATCTAATACTTCAGGTTTCTCCTACATGCTACCTGCAAACTTGCGCCGCTGACGCTACCCTTGCTCCATTATAGTATTCAATATTTGCTGTTATACAACAGTAGTGTATTGAGCTATAAATACGCCTCGACACGTATATCTTCGGCCTAAACAATTTACTATATATAATAATAAACTCTTTACACAGAAGATATATTAAGTAAGGTAAGACTTATCGCATCAGAGCCGGACGCGGAATCTTTTTACAATTGTGAAGTTTCTTACGATGCCGTATACTCTTGTGCCCTCTCGTAAGCTCATCCTTATCAACCTTACATATATATTATACAATATTATTTTTATTTTGTAAAGTAATTACTGACGTATTTTTTTAATGATTAGCAATATACAAAAGCAACCAAACTACTGGTGGTACAGACAATACGCCTGCAATTATTACACCTACCAAAAAACATAATGTTAATTTAATTGAACCTCCAATATCAACTTTACCATTTTCTTTGTATACTGTAATCATAATCTTTATTCTCCTTACAATTATATTATATCATATTATATACTATAAGTAAAGTAATTATTGACGTGTTAGACAAACAACTTTACCGTCTTTTAATTTACATTCGCCACCGTAGTATTCAATAACATATAACCAAACTACTAATTCTTCTAAACTATCTGCAACTGCTTCTGTTGCATTATCACCATCAATCATCCATTGAACAACTACTTTAGTTTCATCTGTGTCTAATGTAAAGAAGTTACCACAACTGAAACCGTGATTTAATGTTCCATTATTATAATCTTCACCTAAGTCTTCAATGTCTGAAATCATATCTGCATGTTTAGAAATAATCTTTTGTGCTTCTTCTTTTGTATATCTTTTTAATTCTGTCATATTTATGTACCTCTCTTATTTATTTACAATTATATTATAATATATATCTAAATAAAAAGACACGTTAAACTGACGTGTCTTAATCTTTACAACAATCTTCTAAATATTCATTACTTTCTTTTTCTTCATTCGTATCTAAAAATATTCCTACTATTACTATTAATATTAAACATATACTTATAGATATTCCTATTGTAATTAAATTCATTATAACTATATAATCACCCATATCAATCTCCCGTTTAACTTACTCACAATAATATTATATCATATTTTATTTTATAAATAAACAAACAATTGACGTGTCCGATATTCATCATATTCATCTGATCACGCATCGTAACTGTATCCTGAATCCACACTAAATTTAGTATCACCTTTACTTGAATCGGATCGTTACCCCCCATCCTGAATACCGATCGTCGAATCACGCATCGTGATCTGATTCATCTACATCGTAACTGTCATACTAAATTTAGTGAATAAACTTCTGAATCAGATCGTTCTTCTGATCTGTTCCTCGACATTGTTATAACGTATTCTGAAATAAAAGTAAATAAAAAAGTAGTTATACTCTAACTACTTCTCTTTGTTTCTTTGGTTGATAATACATTCCATGAATTACTGCTTCATAACACAACTTGTCAACTTGTTCTTTTGTTTCACATTTGTGTAAGTTAGTAATAAATCTTTTCTTTGCTTCAGCATTAATGTGTGCTGGTTCAATAATTGCATCTACTATATCAATCATTTGTTTAACTGATATACTTCTTTCTTTTAAACATAATTTAATTGTTGGTGTTGCTTCTCTTAATTCTTTAGAATAACAACCTTGTACTTTTGTCAAGTTCATAATAATTATACTCCATTTCTATAAGTTTCTTTATTTAACTTACAATATAATTATAACATAATTGGTAATATTTGCTAACTCTGAACTGACGTGAAACTACATTATTAGACAACTTAAATTATAAACATGTCATCTGTCATTTCTGGTTCTTTAATTTTAGTGACATTAAACTGTTGATCGATCGCATCGGACATCTGATTTAGTTTGTCTGGACTGACACCCATTTGTTCCATGTCTTTTAAATATCCTAATGCGATACCATACATCTTCTTTCTAAATTCATCGTACGTTTCTGATTCTGCGACGATACCAATTATTTGTAGTAACACTTGTTGTACGATCAGATCGTTCTGTCTTTTCATTGCTGCTGCTAAGTCTTCTTTATAACCCATACTTCTACTTTCCTTTCTTCTTTGATCTTTCAGGTTTAATAGTTCTATACTTAATTGGTACAAAACTAAACGCTGGATCGTTCTGATGTCTTACCCAATTAAATAGGATCGTTACTTCACGTTCTGTAAGTTTAGTACCTTTTAGTGATTGTTTAATAATACTGATCAACTCTTTTTTAAAGTCGTCTTCAAATTCCATAGTCATTACTTCTTCTACCATAATAGTTCTTCTCCTCTACAATATATTATACAGTGAAAAATAAAAAAACAGATAACTTAACTATCTGTTTCTATTACTATAAACAATAATCGGACCGACAATACCGAAAATTATAAATAAACATAGCACGAGAATATGTACAAGTCCATAAACTAAAGTTCTGTTGTATGCTTCTATAAACCCGTTCCAAAACATATCAAGTTCAGTCATTTTTACCTCTAGTCCATTTTATAACTATCAATTACAATTTCTGATTTATCTAAATCAACATTACCTTCGCAGTCTTCAATTTCTTTAAGTCTAACAATACATTCTTCTAAACTATCAACAATAATTTCATAAGCAGTATAATTGTCGTCTAACCATTGGATTACAATTTTTGTTTTATCTTCGTCTAATGTAAAGAAATTACCTTGACCGAAACCACTGTCGACGTCGCCGAATTCATAGTCATCAACAAATGCTTCATAGTCACGTGTTAAGTATTTACTTTTACTGATAATTGCTGCTGCTTGTTCTTTAGTTAATTTTTTTAATATTGCTTTTTTAATCATTTAATTGTACCTCACTTACTTCCATTAATATTATACAATATTTCACCCAAAAATTTTTAAATTTTTTTAATTTTCTACAATAAATTATTTTTGAATATCTGCTCCTATTAAAACACCTCTTAAAAATAAACTACTAATATTTAAAACAAGCATAGAAATAGACCAAAAGTTTTGTTCTACTGCTACCCACCAAACACATGTAATAGTAAGTAGAATATTAATAATTAATTTAATAAGATGAATTGTTGTCATAGTTAAGCACTCCTTTATTCATTTACATATATATTATATCACAAATTAATATAATTGTAAATTCAGAACTGACGTACTATCTCAAATTACCCGAATCATAAGTTGAATCAGATCGCGCATCGTAATAATCCAAACTACTTCACACTAATTTAGTGAAACCAAAGCTACTACATGATTCGCATCGATCTGATTCTGAACAATTACTGAACAACTAATTAAATAAAAAAGACTGATGTTACTCAGTCTCTCTTTTAACTAATGATTCGTTTTTAATTGTTCTGTAGAATCTAAACATACGACCAGGAAGTACATACTTATGATTACATTCATCACAGCAGCGATCTAATTCAGACCACTGAATTACTTTCTTGCTAGTATCTACAGCGCCTTGTGGATTATTACCCCAACCAGTGTGTTCCTTTCCACATATACAGCATTTATAAGTTTCCATTGAGTCCGCCTCCTCTATCTCTATAATAATATACAATATTCCTTTTCATATTTTTTCCTCTTTTTTAATTTTTATTCTTCTTTGCTTCAATTATCTTGTTCATAATAATCCAAGATAGTCTATAACATGGTGTGTCTTCTAAATTACTGTCTTCTAGTCTTGCAGCTTTAGCTGAACAGCGATCGTAGATGAATTGTAGTTCTTCTTCAGTTAATTCTAGTTTAATCATACTGCTTGTCCCTCCAGATTATTTTTTAATTTCTTCATAGTAGTTTTGAATATCTTTATTTACTTGAAGTTGTTCTTCAGGTGTAAAATCTAACTTTCTACAACCATCTAAACTAATGTTTTCTTTCCATACTTTTGGAGTCTTATCTTCTTCATATAATTCGAAAACAATTTGGTCGAAGTCTAAATAACAATCATCTGGTCTAGAAAGTGTAAATGTTTGTTCATGAATCTCTGTGCAAATCCAACCTAATTTTTCCCACTCTTCAAAGTTAGGTGTAATTCTATTATAACAATCTCTCATGTTAATCCCTCCTATTTCTATAATAAGTATGTCCGTCTTCCACTTCAATAATATAATACTTATTCCAATCTAAGTTTTGATGACACTTACTACATCTACCAATTGGATAAACTATTGAATCACACTTTGGACAATGATACTTCATTTCATAATCTTTATCTAAATAATGTTCTTTATGTTCAATATAAGTATTTTTATAAGTCGGAGTTAAAGGAACTTCTCTGTCTACAAGTTCTTGTAGTAGTCTAATATCTTCTTCATCATAATGGTCACTTTCTACATAAACTCTTTTAACATTATTTAATGCTTCTTGATAGTTATTCATAATTAATTTCCTCCCTTACAATTATATTATACATTAATATAAAGAAAAAGTAAAGTACTATCTGACGTACTCTACTTGATATTTAATATTCTCTTTACTTAATATCGTTCATAAAGAACTATATTATCATCTACATTTGTTAAGACTACAAAATCATAAGCAAAGTGTTTGTCTGAACGATATAAAGCTTCAGCTTTTGCAACGTCAAGATTATCGTAGAGTTCTTTTTTCTCTATATTATCACGATGATAACCATATCTAAGTTCAAACATATTATTTTACCTCCTTAACATCAATAATTCTATACTCACAATCAATTCCTAAACCATAAATTCTTTTACATTCTTGAACGGAACTAACAATACATTCTTGTTGCCTCCATTCACCTTTTGACATTTCGTCACGATATTCAAATTTAACTTTAACCATAATACTTACCTCACTCATTTACATTTATATTATATCACAACTAAAGAAAAAAGTATATCTTGAATTGACGTAAAATAAAAAAGACTGTTTTATTCACAGTCTTCTTCAGTACAATATTCAACAACTAAAGTACATAAATCTATTTTAGTATTTTCGTCTAAAGAATCTAAAAATACATCTTCATCAAATTGAACCGGAGTGTTGTTAATTTCATATTCAGACATATCATCAAATACAAATCCGATTGTTCCGACAGTACAGTAAACAGTTTCTTTTTCGTCTTCAGTTAATTTACTAAAGTCTTTTTGTACTCTAGTCATTTCAGACTTTACTAAGTCTTTACTTTCTTCTTTAACATTATTTAAGATTTTATTTATTTTATTCATAGTTTTATTTCTCTCTTTCTGTAATCAACTTACAAATATATTATATCAAAAGTAAAGAAAAAAGTACATCAACAATTGACGTACTTTAAAACTTAATCTAACATATCAACTAAGTCGTCGTATTCAAATCTTAAGTCTTCCATAAAGTTAGAATCGTTTTTCATGTCTTGAACTAATTGATTTTTGTCTACATCATATTCTTCAACAAAAGTATCTACTAACTTATTTGTCCAAGAATCAAAGTCTGTACATGTTTCTAAACAATCTGTCTTCATGTTTTGTGTTGCAGTTTCAAAGTCATTAAAATCAGTTGAGAATAAAGCTTCATAAAATTTGTTTAATAGTTTTGTGTTGTACATAATTATTTCCTCTTTCTTTCTTACAATATTATTATACTACATTATAAAGAAAAAGTACATCTTAGATTGACGTACTTAATTTCTTTTCATATTCCTTAATGTAAACATCAAAGTCTAAATAGTCTTCTAATTCTTCAGTCGGTCCACAAATAAATATATAGTCAACTAATACTGGACTTTCACTTTCATCTGTCATATCAAATACTACATACATATCTGTTCTAGAATTGTCGATCGGTCCTACACATTCATAAACTACATAATTTCTATTTGTACTTTTACTAATAATTTCAACGTCACTGTTGTCTTCACATCTTACAATAATTTCTTCATTTTCAATTGTTCTAATTTTCATAATATTTATTCCTCTCTCTTTCTTACATTATATATTATATCATAGTTTAATCTATAAGTAAAGTAATAATTGACGTGACTTCAAATAAAAATATTAAATTATAACTACTACTTCAATATATTCACATAATAATTATAACTTAATATTTACTTATTTAATTTAAACTAATATTCAAAATCAATATTTAATTTTAACTTATCAAATCTTAAATCAAAATTATACTTTTCTAATCTACTATAAAATTCTCCAACTTCAATTAAAATATTATCAATACAATCTTCTTCTAAAACTTCTAATATTTCTCCATTACATCTTAAAATTAACATTAATACATCAATACCAATAACTTCTAATTTAATTTCAAATACTCTTTTATTCATATTACTTACCTCACTTACAAATATATTATATCATATATAAAAATAAAAGCACATCCCAAATTGACGTACTTTCTTAATTATTAGTTTTATAAAGTTTCTATTAAATATTCCAAAACTAAATTATATAAACTAATATATTCAAAATTAACTTCTAAATCTTCACAATCACATTCTCTTCTTAATACTTCATTTAAGTCTTCAAAATCTAATTCTTTAACTTCTTCATAACTAAATATTTTAAACTTATTAACATTCTCTAATACTTCAAAACCATCTTTACCATAATATACACCTTCACAATAGTATCCATACTCATCTCCTCTATCGTATCTCACTACATATTGATTTTGACTTTTAGTTGGATTATTTAAAATACTTAATAATAACATTTTTTTATTCATAATTGTTTTCTCCTTTATTTTTTTCAAATATATTATACTACATTTTAGTAAAGAAGTAAATCAACTTCTGACGTACTTAAGTAATAAAAAAACTTTAGAAATTAATCTAAAGTTTTAAAATAATAATTAGTTTCAATAATTTCTCCAATTTCAGAAATAGAATCAATTAGAATTAATTGTGAGTTTGGTGTAAATTGAAGTTGATTAATTAATGAAGTTAGGTTAGTTGGATTTGTAATATTATTAAAGTTTAAATAAGTTAATAATGAAATAAGTTTTAATAAGTCAAGATTAGAAGAGTTTAAAAGTGTTAGAGTAATTTGATAAGAAGTTGATAAGTTTAAATGTTTAATTTTGTGTGATTTGTAGAAGTTTAATAAGTAATTAATTTGATTAGAAAAAGTTGAGTTTAAAGTTGATAGTTTAATTTGAGTTAAGTTTTGAATGTTATAAGAATGTGTTGAATAAGAAATATTGTTTGACATAAGTTTTCCCCCTTGATTGACAAATATATTATACTACAAAAACAGAAAAAAGTACATCAATAGTCGACGTACTATCCGACCGTCCAAAACAGATCGTTTTCGTTGATCACGAATCGATCTGAATCCGAACTATTCCATACTAAATTTAGTGTGAAGTACTTCCACCCCCCCATCCCGAATCGATTCGATTCATTATCCAAAAAAGTAAATAAAAAAAAGACTAGAATTAACTAGTCTTAAAATGTTTTCTTAATATATTTGTCGATATAGATATTATATAATTCGTCATTTTCATTCCAAAGTAAGTCACATACATCTTGATAAATATCATCGTCATCATAATCTAAATTATTATCTTCACAATACATTCTAATAATTTCTAAGTTTCCAGAATGATCATCCCAACAAATAGTTTTAAACTTATAATTACTTTCAAACTCTTCAATAATATTAGAATCATATAATGACTCATTTTGTTTTACTTGTAATAATCTATCATAATCTTTATTTTTTAAGTTTACTTCAACTAAATAAAATGTGTGTTGATCATCCGGTCCACTAGATAAACTTTGTTTTAAGTTCTCTTTAAACTTTTCAATAGACTCTTTAATGTCTGTTCCAATGTAGTGAATATCAATCCATTCTCCGTTTGAATAATCAGTGTAATTAATAAATACTTTTTTCATAATAGTTTCCCCCGTTCTTTCTTACATTATAATTATATCATTTTTTAATATAAATGTAAAATAAAAACTGACGTAAAAAAAGATCTTCTTTCGAAGACCTAAACTCTTGAGTAGTTGTATCTACCTTTAATGTTTTCGTTCATAAACTTTCCTTTAGAGTCCGAACTTAATAAACCTTCATAAATTGATTTGTCTACATTTTCATAGACATAAGTTCCTGACTTATATTTAACATATAAGTTAGTTCCGTCGTGACCGATTTCTTGAACGTTTGATGAATTGACTTTTACGAATTGAATGTTTTCCATAGTTTTAATTTCCTCTCTTTTTTATTTACATTTATATTATATACTGATTTGAGTTAAAAGTAAAATCTAAATTGACGTGTTTTGAAAAATTATAATCTAATTTCAAAACTACATTTTCTAATTCCGTCAATATAACTAAATACTTTTGCATTTACTAAAGTATCTTCAATTATATCAGTTAAAGTGTTGTAAACTGAATTTAAATGAACATATCCGACATTATCATTATGATAGTAAGCAATATCTTCATCTGTCTTAATATTAATGATAATTGTATTTAGTCCGAAGTTTGTTCTTTCTTTTGAAATCTTGAAATTAGGATAAGTTTGTTTTAATTCTCTAATTAAAGTTTCGACATCTTTTTTAGAATGTTTTTTTGTAAAAGTTGCTTCAAAGTCCCAATTAGGATATTTAGCTTTTAATAAATCTAATTCGTGTTGTATAGTAGTTTGATTATTCATAATACTTTCCTCCCTTATTTGCAAGTATATTATATCATATTTTTAATTATTTGTAAAAGTGATATTGACGTAATAAAAAAAGATTGAACTTAATCAATCTTACTTTCTTTTATCTTATGAAAAAATATAATTTAAATTAATTTCGAAACTATCATATCTAGAATCATAATCATACTTTTCACAATTTCTAGTTAGAAAATCTTCACTTTCAATTAAAATATTTTGAAAACAGAATTCAGTTTGTTTATCTACTACTTTTCCATCTACTTCGAAAACTAATTCAAATTCACTTCCATCATTACTGACTTCTCTACAATACATTTTAAAGTCTCTTCTATCTATTTGTTGTTCCATAAATATTTTCTCCTTTATTTACCTTACATTAATATTATACAATAATTTAGCAAATAAGTAAAATCTAAATTGACGTGTTTTGGAAGACTATCTATTTTGATAATCTTCATCTAATTGTTCTAAAGTCACTTCAATCCAATTTGGGTAAGTTTCAAAGTCTCTTAAATCTTGAACTTCGTCATAATAACCACCGTCTAACATTTTAGTTAGTTCTTCAAATACTGAAGTAAAAGAATTTCCATTACAATTTCTAACACCGATTGCTCCCCCGTCGTAAGTCACAACTAGATATTCTTGATAATAACCAGAATTACTTTTAAAAACTCTATATTCAATTTTTTCAATTCCAGTTTTATAAGTTGGAATTACCTTATTTAAATCATTTACAAATCTAACTTTATTAGGAATAATACATCTCATAGTCTAACCTCCACACATTTATATTATATAATAATTTAAGAAATAAGTAAAGTCGAAATTGACGTGATTTCGACTTATTGTTTTTTAATTCTGTGTCTTACAACTGAAACTCTACCTGATTTAATATCTTGATGAAGTTTTAGTAATTCTTTAAACTCTTCAAATGTTCCGACGAAGTCATTTGATTTCCAGTCTGTATAAGTTCCAGATCCTTCATTAGTACCAATTCTTAGTTCTAATTTATCGTCACAGTCATAACGATTACTAACAATTACACTTCCATCCCAACTTTGACAACTGACTCTAACTCCGTCACCATGTCCTCTTTGTGTTAATGTACTTCTTCCTCCAGTTAATGTTGCATAAGTTCTTGACATAATAATTTCCTCCTGTTTATTTCTTACATTCTTATTATATAATATTTTTCAATTAAAGTAAAGTTTAAATTGACGTGTTTTAGTTTAACAAATATAGATATTAAATGTTGCACATGCGTGACTAAGAGCAACTTTAGTTCTTGCACAAGAAACTGTATCAAGATTTTTAATATGTTTAAATAATTCGTCTGATTCAATACTCATATATCTTTTAAGTTCTTTTACAACTAAGTCACCAGCATCTGTATAATTGTGATAGTCTTTACCATCTACCATAATAATTAGTTCAATGTATGGACACCAATTATTACTCCTGTGTGTTATAACAACTCTTAAGTTTAAACAACTTAATGTTTCATCTAGTTGTTTTATAATATAAAAATTAGGATGAACTTTATCTGTCGCAGTTGGGACAATCTCAATCTTTCGACCTTTACCAGATTTTCCATAACTTACTAAATAACCAATATCAGAATAATCTGCTTTTGCCACAGTTTCATAAAGTTCATTAATTCTTTTTTCAATAAGTTCCTTTTCAGTCATACACATTTGCCTCATTTTTTAGTCATAATAACTAACTTCTCTTAGATCTTCCTTTTCAGTTATTCTAGTATTCCACATAAATCCAACTTCCCATTTAGAGTCTTGTTCAGATTTAATTTTTTCTGCAACAGATTTGTCAGTAGACTTTCCGATTAATTCTGTTCCGTACGGTGAATCTAAATAAACATAATACATATTAGTTCCTCCTGTTTAACTACAGTTATATTATACCATATTTAATTATAGTTGTAAAAATTAAATTGACGTACTTTCAACCGTTTCTTTTTCTTTTAATTCTACTTCAATAATTTGAAATCCGTCCGTTTTCGTCATAAAGTCATACGGTCTGACATACTGTTTTCTACTAATACAGTCTAACCCTACTTCTCTAGCATACTTAATTGAAGTATAGATTTTTGCTTTTCTAAGTTGTTTATCTGATGTATTATAACCACACCAATATAAACCATTATTAAATTTAATTACATACATCTTTTTATCTAAGTTCGCCATTCCAAAACCTCCACTTATTAACTTCTCTAAAATTACTGTCTACTTCTACTACAGTACAAGTTCCATTATTACACCACCAGTCTGCGTAATTTGGTACTTGTTCAACTGCTTCATCGTAAGATTCACAAATCTTTACATAACCTGAACTACGTTCACTGAAAGTCTTTTCAATTAAAAAATAATGTTTTGTATTAATTTCTTTTTTATTTCCACTCAATTTAATTGTCATATTAGTTCCCCCTAATTCTTTGAACTACACAAAATACAGTATCGATTCCTTGAATTAAATTATCTCCATCATCTAATTCCATAATACCTTCTTCGTCCATACCGTCAATATCATAACCTTCGTCACGATATTCTTGTAATCTTTCATTTTGTAATTTGATTAGTAATTCACTTAATGTGTTTAATTCTTGTTTAGTCATTTTATTTGTCCTCCAATAAATAATCTACTAAGTCTGACATATAGTTGTTAATATATTCTTTAAGTTCTTCTTTACTGTTAAACTTATATTTACAACCACTACTTCCGTCATTTGCAATATAAACTATATTGTCTAAAATTTCAATTTCAACATCTGTAAACATAATTATTTCCTCCTTAATCTGAAAATGAATCTCTTTCACCCATTAAATATTGTAGTGCTTCAGGTCTTTCTGTCATATTTGGTAAATAGTCAAATACGTTTAATTCACTGTCTTCTAAACAAACTCTTACAGTTCCGTTGTCTTCAACAAACAAACCATAACATTTTTCTCCTTCGTTCATATCAAAGACTTCATTAACTCTTTTATTTAACTCTTCATAATTTAACTTAGTTCTTTTCTTCATATTTCTGTTCCTCACTTACAATATAATTATAACATATTATAAAATAAAAAGACACATTAGATTGACGTGTCTTCTTCATTCTCTTCTTTAATTAATTCGTATCTGTCATTAATAATTCTAATCGCAATTAAGACATCATCATTAAACTTATCTTCATTATAATCATAGTCTGACATAATACCTCGAACTTCATCAACAAATACTGTACTTAAATTAGTATTACTTAGAATCTCATCCGCAATATCATCGAATCTACCATCTTCTTGTAGATAAGTAAACTTATTTAATGTTCCTTCTTCAAAGTTCCAAACAAATTGATTACTAGTACTCATAATTAGTTTCCTTCCTTTTAAAGATCTAAACCAACAAATAATCCTTCTTCTTCAGTCCAGATTCTTCTGATAAATTCTCCAGTTTCGTCGATTTCATCAATCATATTGACATCGTCTCTTTCAAAAGATTCTAATTCATAAATTAAATCTTCTGTATCACTACTGTTCCAGATTTCAATCTTTCCATTTTTAAACATAATTTCATATTTTTTCATTTTAATTTCCTCCAATGTTTCTTACATTATTATTATATCATATTAGATACTTTTGGTAAATATTAAACTGACGTACTTTAAACAGGAATTACAATTAAATTATTATTAGAATCTTTTTCAATTTTACAAACTCTACAATCTAAACCTTCACGATTTCCCATATCACAATAAGTTTTACAGTTTTCATAAGTTTCACCAACATAAACAGATGTGTGAGTTGAAACTTTAATTAATCCATATTTATTATTTTTAATATTTCCAGCAGGTGTTGTAATATCATCCCCATAATAATCAGTATCAATCCAATCTTCTCTACTATTCCAACCTAATAAACAACAATCTTCTAAATAATTTTCCCCATTATAATGAGCAGCAACAATATAATTAGTTTTTTTCATATTCAACTTCCCCCTAACTTAATTACAATATAATTATATCATATAAATAAAATAAAGTAAAATAAAAAACGACGTAATTTTTAATTAATTAACGTCGCCATTTGTAATTCAGTTTCAACTATTTTATATCCGATAGACTCTACTAATTCTTCGTTGAAATACACATTTATTTCCGCCTGTAGAAATTTATCCTCATAATAAACTCCACTCTCAATACTTAATTCTTCTTCCGACATACCGATCACATCACTGTATTCCACTTTAAGTTGTTCTAGTGCAATCGGAATCTCTTCAGTTTTTAAATATTCAAATGCTGCCATTTTGGATCCAAACGATCTTTTTATCACACTAAAAGTAGTGTCTAGTTCTTCACCTTCTTTTGGATAATTAATATTTTCTCAACAAATTACATAAGTCTTCATAGCAATTAATTTAGCATTTAGTTTTCTACTAATGCTTTGGATATATAATCATAATAGTCAGGTTTAAAAACTTCATCTAATATCTTTTGTAAAAGTTCAATAGTTCGTTGTGTAGTATTCGCACCACGTTCCACTTGATACTGACCGTTGATCTGCATTGTTACGTTTACCATCGCTCAGTCTTCAGGATCTGTCAAACTATAGATTTTTGGTATCGACTGTTTTGGTGCGATAATAATTCTATCAAAAGAATATCCTTCTTTTTCTAATTCATCATACAATTTATTTCTAATCATAATTACACCTCATTGTTCGGGATGCCACTTACTGCGACTGCTCTTCCACTATTTAGTGAGGACTGAACATCGATCACCTTCTGATTCGTAGATCCTCTTCATCTATTATTATCACTGATGTCTCTTTGTTCTAAGATGAATCTTCCAGTTACTGCAACATCAATATATCTAGTTAGTGGAGAAGTTTTAATTTGTTCGAATTCATACCCTGTTCACACCCAAATGTCTTTGGTTGGATAATGTTCTTTCGCCAATCTTACTAAATTCACTAATCAGTATAAATCCGGTTGATCGTAACACTCTCCTCCTAGCAGACTTAAACCTTTGATGTGAGGTTTCGCTAATGCATCGAGGATCTCTGCTACAGTAAACTGACTAAATTTAGTACCATTGTCGAACGATCACCCATCCGGATTATGACAACCTTTACATCTGTGTGTGCAACCTGACACAAATAAAGATACTCTAACTCCAGGACCGTTTGTGATGTCTGATTTATTTAGACTTAAATAATTCATTATTTAATCAACCCCTTCCACAAACCTCTAATAGTTAAACTGCCGATCGCATTCCCGACTGCCACTATTAGTATATATAATAATCCAGTAAAGAATTCTGTTACAGTAGTTACGCTTGATCCTAAATAAAATGCACAAGCAATACTGTGTTCAAATCCACCTAATATGAATCCTGCAACACATAATATTACCGGAATGATCTGATGAATTTGTTTTTCAGTTTTTCAGAACATTACTGCCAAATATATTAGTGCACCACAACCGACTCCTTTAAATAAAGTTGGTAAAATTTGAAGTTGATCTAATTTCATTTTTTCAGTAAATATATCTGAAGTTCCGCAGACTTCTTGATAACATAATCCAATTAAGATTGATATTACTAAATTTAGTCCCAACATCGGGAATAATTCGAAAATAGATCGTTTTGAATTTACATTACCGACAGCTCCTGTAAATAATTTAGATTCGGTCATAAATACACTAATTAGTCCAACACTAAATAATATTGACCCAACGATCGGATCGCTGCAGCTTAATTTAATTCAGCCCGCCAGACTGATAAGTAATCCGGCGAGAACTGACTTCTTAATAAAATTAATCATTAGATTTCCAACCTTCTGTTAACTTTGTGTGTTGAATTCGGTCTTCTACTTCTTTTTGTTTACCGTAGTTGAACGCAGTAGTGTAATTTCCAGTTAAATATCCTGTAACTCTACGTAATTGTTGGATATTAGTAGAACCACATTCTAAACAACGATCATTGAATTCTTCTGTGTAACCACAATCTAAACAAGTATCATTTCTTAAGTTTAATGCGAAGTATGGAATATCTTTATCCATTGCATAATTAACAATAGTTTCTAAAGCATCTAAGTTTGACTTAGCAGAACTATCTAATTCTACATAAGTAATACAACCTGCAGATGAATATCCAGTTAATTCTGATTCAATATCAATTTTAGTAAAGATATCGACTTCTTCCCATACAGGTACATGCATACTGTTTGTGAAATACTCGCGATCTGAAACTCTCTCAATTTCGCCATACTTATCTTTGAACTTCTTCATAGCTGTATGACATAACGATTCAGCTGGAGTATAGTAAACACCAAAGTTTAATTTATACTTGTTCTTGAATTCTGCAACTCTTTGTTTAAATAACGCTTCGATTCGATGTGCTAATTCCATACCTTCTGGTTTAGTATGATTGCATCCTACTAAAAGCTCTAATGTCTCTGCTAATCCAAGTTGACCTAATGCCAATGTTCCATGTTTAAGCGCTGAACGAATTCCTTCTTCCGGTTTGTATCCTAACATTACATTATTTTCATACATAAACTTCGCAGCACCTGCATCCTGAGTGCAGATGTATTCGAATCTTTCGATCAACATATCTTTCGCTTCGTGAATTTTAGTATCTAGTAAAGCCATGAAGCAATCTACATCTCTACCTGCTTCCATAGCAAGTGTAGGCATGATGATTGTTACCGGACAGATGTTTCCTCTACCATCTTTAGTTTGTGGATTAACTCCTTCATCATGATTAATGTCAAATCCATTAGCAGTTCTACATCCCATTGTACTAAAATATGTTTTAGGATCATTACGATCATATCCTGCGTTACCTGACCAGTCTACATTAGCGTAGTTTGGATAAAGTCTTTGTGCTGTAGACTTAAGTGCTAATTGATACATATCGTAGTTAGGAGTTCCTGGTCTGTCATTAACACCTTTCATATATTGGAAGATGCCACAAGGGAAAATAGAAGTGCGGTGATGTTTACCTACACCTTTAATACAACCTTCTAGTAAAGCTTTAATTACCATTCTTCCTTCAATTGAAGTACAAGTTCCATAGTTAATACTAGAGAAAGGTAATTGGTTTCCTGAACGAGATTGTAATGTATTTAAGTTATGGTACATTCCTTCTACAGCTTGATTCAACTCTCTAGCTGTCATTTCCATTGCATAGTCATAGATTCCACAGTCACTAAATGATTTATAGATTGGATGATCGATCGGCCAGTCTTTTTCGAACACTGGTCTAATATCACCTTTCCACATAAACTTCATTCCATCTTCCATATGTTTGTAGAAACTCTTTCTTACATAAGGAACCATAGTCCAGTCTAAGTGAGTTGCTGATACACCACCAAATTGTTGTAAGCTTTGTAATTGGAAAATTACTGCTACTAATTGGAATGCTGTATTAATTGAGGATGCCGGTCTGATATCTGTTTGTCTAGTATTGAAGCCTTTCTCTAATAGATGATCAAAAGGAATACTCATACAGTTGTGCATTCCAAGTGAATATGAATCTAAGTCATGGATATAGATTTCATTGTTCAGATGATTATCTCTAGATTTCTTAGACATACAGTTATTTAGTGCAAACCACTTCATTAATTCATTTGCAGCTTCACCTTTTCTACCACCAAATGAAGCTTCATCTAAGTTTGCATTTTGATTAACGATATTAGTTCCGTTTAATTTCTTTGCAATGTCTTTTAATAATTTTGATTTATTATCTCTGTTACGAGTTCTCATATCTCTGAATAGGATATAAGATTTTGCGGTTCTGTTAAATTTTGATTTTAGTAAAGTGTCTTCTACTAAATCTTGAATTTCTTCAACTCCGATGCGATCACCAGGAGCTCTTTCACATTTATTCACTACAATTTCTGTAATGCGATCAATGTCTGATTCTGACATTTCGTTGACTCTAGCAGCAGATTTACTAATAGCTGTTTTAATTTTATCACTATTAAATTCTACTACTTTTCCGTCTCTTTTTATTACGTTTATCATGATTGTTTACCTCCAAATATATATTATCCCTTCAATGTGGGGGTATTTAATTTAGCAAATTTTATATAAAAAAATATACTAGGTTACCCTAATATATTATACAATATTTAAGATTGAAAACGACCTATTTTGAATTTAATTTTTTTCAGAAACTAAAGAAGATTGCTACTCCATCACAGTAGAAATAATATCTCTCTGTATTGTTTGTTTCGCTGATCACCATTTGTGATTTATCCTTAAATCGGTTTAAGTATAGTGCACCGACAGGTTTGTGATTAATATCCTGTAGTTCGACGATCGGCGCTTCTTCTTGTTCAGCATATAGTGTAAATAGTGTAGTTAAATTACTTTCCATATTAGAATCACTTGACAGGTAGAGTTCGATAATCTACCATATCTTCTTCCTTTCTTGTATTTCCCACTAAAGTATCTCAGACATGCCCTCCGAAAATGTATGATCTGTATTCGTCTAACATATCTTCGGCAATTTCTCTTTCTTTTTGATAATAATCCTTACAAGTATAGAATTGTTTTAGTGATAACATAATCCCCAAATCCTGTGTGTTCTTCTCGATCTGATCTACATATACTTTTGTAAGATTAGTGATTAAATTATTAAACATCTGAACAGTTGCTGTAGTTCCTCTAATATATTCTCTAACAACATTTCTGTCTTGTCAGCAAACGATGAATCTGAATTCGGACTGTTCTCCTTTTAGTGCTTTCTGTACTAAAGTAGTAAACAGTTCTTCTTGTTGTTCTTTACTTATTTGATCTTCTTGATTGAAGTTAAAATCTCACATAAAAAATCCCCCATAGGTAGTCTATTATATTATACGATAATAAAAAAAGATATGCTTATTCAGCATATCCAACAAAAAAAAGAAAGGGAGTTGATGACGCTAACCAAACTTGCCATCTTATTATAAAGTTTTCGTATCCAAAAGGAGGTGAAAGAAAGGGGGTGTTAGTTTGGTGGATACTGGTGTGGAAGATACGGAGGAGTATCTTCGTGAAAGGAGGTGGGTTGTAAATCGTTTCCGACTTACATTATATTATACAATAGTCAAAATAAAATTTTAACTATTTTCATTAAAGTTTTGCTATTTGTTTTGATGACCGTGGTTAATAGCTTTTCCACGAGGGGATTCTTTTCACTAGATTCTGTGGATATAGAATGTTACACCTTTATTACAGATATAAGTTTTGTCATGCTTATCATCCCAAACTTCTTCAATTTTAAGTCCATGTCTGTGACACATCTTATACATATACTCATTTGCAGCATATCTAGAAGGGAATGTCTTGCTAACTGTTTTTCCTAATCCTGTTACAGCGAAAGAATAATTGTGTGTAAAATAGTTATACATTTATATTCTCCTTATAATCAATGTCTAGTTTAACGACTTTCGCGGTCAAGATTAATTATAAGGTACAGTTTATTCGAACTTTTAATTTAGCCAATTATTTTTAACTTATTTTAAAATTAATCTCGTGTTGCCGCTTCAAACTCAAATACTAATAATTCTTTTTCAACTTCAATTAATTTCAAATTGATCTGAATTCGTTCTAAATTAAGTCTATTTCTATCTTCTGTTAAAAAGTCTACAAAGGGTTCCAAACCAAGTCTATCAAATTGTTCGATTTGTTGATCAAGTCTTTCTAGCTCTATTTCAATCTCATTCAATTTGGTTTGTAATTCGCCTTTATACGCGACGTTTTTAATAAAGGTATATAAATTATCTAGTTGTGTATTAACGTGTCCCATAAGCTCTTAAAATCCTCCGTGGTGTGTTTTAAATTAGTTTGTTTTCAATTTTTAGAAAACTGAATTCGGATCAATTCCGACGTTTTGTTTTTGTTCAACTCCAATGAATGTTCCGGGCTTCTTACAATCTTTATTGTAAATATTAATTGCCCAGTTAGCATCTCTATAATTGTGAACTGTTGCGATTTCAATTAATTTTAGTCTAACTACTTTAGATGTAGAGAAAGCTTGCACTGTAGATTCAAAAATTTCTACAACTTGCTTTGTTAAGAAATTTCTACCATCCATAATCGAATCAATCCAATTATAATATGCATTCTTTACTTCTTCGTCTGTGTCTCTAATAGCTTTCTTTAGATTAAATTTAATCATATCTTGTTTAGTCGCTTTAGTAGTAGACTTCTTAGCTTTTGCTTTCTTTTGAATTGCTACAATTGCTTCTGTATCATCTTCTGATAGTATTTCGAACATTGCATTTAGTGAAATACAGATCTTGTTTGGATCAATTTCATCTATTGAAAGCACACCAATGTTTACTAACACTTTATCGCACTTAGTTTGCTCAGAAAGATCTAAAGATGTTCTTTGTCTGATGTATTCCCTATCAATAGTAAAGTAACCATTAGCTTGAATTACTTCATCTTTTTTCTTTTTGATTACTCGTGGATAAATATTTAATAGTTCCGCCCAATAAGCCGCCACGTTTAGACCGAAAATACTAATCATCTTCGTATTAACTTGCAGATAACTATATGGACTCATAATATCTAATAACATAAATAGACCTCCTCTTTTAAATAAGAAGAAAGACTAAGCAAAATCAACTGCTAATTGCTTAGTACTCTCTAAACAAGAATTTAAATACTTGTATAATTTTTGATTGTTTGCTTTTCTAATTGCACCTAAAGCTGCTTCAAGTTCTTGTACTACAACTCTATAATGTGTGCAGAAGTAGTCAGCATAATCTTCAGGCAAATTACTTAAAATTTGTACACACTTATATGGCCAAAACTCACTTGTGTGTTTAACGTGTCTGTGTGTCTTGCCTTCTTCATCTACAACTTTAATAACTTCTTTTTCAACTTTTTGTACATCATTAAATGCAATAGTATCTAAAATAATTGCTTCTACAATTTTCTTTTTATTAATACAAGTTTGAATTAAATCAATTGCTACACTTGCACCTGATTCTAAACGTTCTTTTTCTAAAGCTTCTTCATCAACTAAAGTATCTAATAAAGTAGTTCTACCGTCGTCGCTAAGTTCTGCTTCTAAAGAGTATGTATTAACATTTGATTTATTCTTTTGTAAGTTTAAATCATAATATTTTTGTAAACGAATTGTTTCAATACATTGATTAATACATTGTTGTGCATTAGTTTTCTTTTCAGGATTTTGCCATGCTCTATACTTACAAGCATATTCAATAGCTTCGTATAACCAAGAGAAGTAGTCTGAATAGTCTAAACCTTGAATCGGACTTTTTTCTTTTAGTTTATTAATTACGTGCCAGAATCTTAACATAATTCCTGCGATGTATTTATTTTTATTTTTTGAATCATTATTATCTTTAGCTTCACAATATCTATCCATCATAAGTTGGATTACTTCTCTGCCTGATTCAGTGTAATCAACTCCATCTTCATATTTTAATGTTTCAGCCCAAGATTTAAATGTATTAAATGTCTGCTTTAACATACTTACTCACCCCTACTACTTAATTAGTTATTATAAAAGTGATAACTAACTTTTTCTTTAAATGCACCAGCACCTCTTTCTTGTCTTGTATCTGCTACTTCTTCTACAGATAATAAACCACGATATACCATAGCAGCTTGTCCAGCACTTAAACGAACTAATTTGTCCGCTTTACCGTCTGATGTTGGTCTTTCGAAAATGTAGTAATAAGTTTGATGGTGTGGACGCTTAGAATTCTTTCTAGTACCTGCTAAAAATACAGGTTGCTTTCTTGCTACACCAACGTGTGTGCATGTCCAATTTCCGAATGTTTTGTTTAAGTATTTTGATTTTCTCATAAATGTTTTCCTCCGTTTAATTTTTACATTTTAATTATATAATATTTTATTTATTAAGTACAGCTTCAACTGACGTGCAATTAAATTTCAATTGTTTCATCATAAATTGATTGAATGTTTTCTTCATAATCACCAAAGTCAATAACTGTTTCTACTAAGATTTGATACTTAGTAATGTTTTCATCTTCTTTATTAACAATGCCCATTCTAAATGCTTCAGCAAATACTTCTGCTTTAGCTATTGCAAGTTCTGGTTTGTCAAAGCTACACATAAAGTTTTCAGTGATGATTTCATCTTCAGCATCTAAACCAAAGACCCATACTTGATAACTAGGTATTTTATCTCTATCATCAATTTCAGAATCGGGAATACTGTCTAAGATGGCTTTTTCAGTTTCTCTAATAATTTGCTCTAAAACTTTATCTTGTTTTTCTTCTTTAGTTAACATACTCAAGCCTCCTTATTCAAAGTGTTTACCGTAGTCCCACGGAAGTTCTGAACGATCGTCTTCGTCTTCTTCTACTTCAATATCTAATATTTCAAAGTCTGTATCAAACTCATCATATTGTGAATCAAAGTAAGTATTATAGACTACATAATGATCATCTTCAATTACAACATCCCAATCACCTGACCAACGTGGAAATTGGTCAAATAACTTATGTACTTCATAAATTGTTTTTGCTTCTCTAATTGCAGCCCAACAATCATTAATATGTTTATATTCCATAATTAAATCCTCCTTGATTTCTTACAATATAATTATATAATATTTGGTAAAATTTGTAAATTAGATACTGACGTGCTATTTAAATGGATGATGTCCTTTTTCACGACGAGCATTATTATCAATAATATCAGTCATCCATCTAGCACCATAATGAATTGCTAAACCTCTAAACTTAGCGATACTAAAGATATTTAAATCTTCTGGATAAGCGTTGTCTCCAGTTAATTTACATAACTTATTCATAACTGAACCTTTAATAACATAACCGTCTGCGTCTTCTTGACCACATTCTTTTAAAGCAATTTCATAGTCTTGTTCTCTAAGACCTTCCCAAGTCATTGCCCAAGCATCATACAATTCTTGTAATTGTTCTTTTGTTTCAACTGTAATAATTTTCATAAATAGTTCCTCCGTTTATTTACATTATAATTATAACATTTTTATATAATTAAGTAAAGTCGAAATTGACGTGTTTTTTAACGAAGAGCCAACTTAATAATAGTTGACCCATCGTCGATGATTGACCAGTAGTCTGTTCTAAGTGTATTAAAGAAACAGTCCATAAGTGATCTCCACTTTCTCATTTCAGGATCAATACTTAAAAGAATTTCTTTAGTATTACTTTCTATTAAGTCAGGAATATCTAAACCAGCATAACCTAAATCATCTTTATAGTCATAAGCGAAGTCATCTAATAAAACTTCAATCTTGTCATCTGTAAAACTTCTTAGTGATAATTCATTAACATAATTTCTGATCTCATCACATAACTTATCGAAGTCTTGAACTAACTTAGTATAGAATCTTAAGTCATTCATAAAGTATTTAACTCCACCCCACCATGCTTTTAAGTTAGATTTA
This sequence comes from Bacilli bacterium, assembly GCA_045612145.1. Lineage (GTDB taxonomy): Bacteria > Bacillota_I > Bacilli_A > ML615J-28 > CAG-313 > CAG-313. Next base: position 13,268 of record JAZKYN010000113.1, on the reverse strand, counting down.
AAGTCTTCATAATTATCAAAGTAAATAATTTCATCTGGTAAAATATTTCTGTTATTATGTTTATTACATAATACTAAATATCCACCTGATCTACCGTTGAATCCTACTTCATAACCTGGATGATCTGCTTCCCAATCTTCAATCATCATATTAATATTAAAGTATTCATCATCTTGAAGATATGCAAGTGCGTTCCAATGATCTCCATCTAAATTTAAATTATAGATTTTAACATTATTTGCAATTGACTTAAGACCGTTCCAACTATTCATTGTATCATACATATAGTGACCTCTTAAGAATTCAAACATTTGTTTTGCATTTGTAATATCTAAGCCTGTTTTGTAAAAGTAATTTTTATTCATAAGTTTTTCCTCCCTTACTTAACTTACATTATAATTATATCATAAGTGGTAAAAAATGTAAACTCAAATTTGACGTAAGTTTACATTTTTTTATCTTTTATTCAGTTAATAGTCTTTCAATTTCTGCAATATCTTCTACTGGAATATCTCTTTTTAACCAAGCAGTTCCAAACTTATATCCATCATCTACTAATAACCCGATCGATTCTAAATAATTACAACACTTTCTGTAGTCTGATGCAAATCCGGTTAATCCTACTTCAATTAGTGCTGCTTCTTGTTTTTCAGTTCCTGGATGCATATCATTTAAGTGATATTGTTTCCAAAGTCTGTGAATCTTTTTAAACTTATCTGACTTAACATATTTAGCAACTTCATCTAAACATTGTCCAGCACAAACACAATCTGTCTTTTTAGAATTCCAAATAGTTGCTGATGCAGTAAAGACTCCTTTGTCTGATAAACCAACGTCTACTTCAACTAAATTAAGCTTACGACCTCTTCCATAATAATCAATTTTTCCAAATGTAAATGTTCTTTTCATTTTTACTTCCTCCATTTATTTACATATATATTATAACATTTTTAGAAGAAAAAGTACATCTTAAATTGACGTACTTTTGTCTTTATACTTCTTTATCTCTTATAAATATTTTTCTAAAATTTCAACTAATTGTTTATAATACCAATTTGGTTGTATGTCTGGATTAGTATCTTTAACAAAGTTTCTTCCATAGTTAGAATGTTGAATTGATTGTGGATATGTATCAAGATTATAAAAACGATTTGTTAAATTTTTATAGTAGTCTCTAATACTTCTTAATTCATAATCAGATGTTCCTTTTAAGAATAAATTTAAAGATGCTTTTTGTAATAATTCTTCAACTTCTTTAATTTCTTGTTGACGAATTTTATTAAGTATAAAACATTGATTTCTAATTTCTTCAATAGTTGGAAATACTACTTTAGACTCTGCTTCAATATATTCTTGTTCATAAGCAACACAAGCATTATACCAATTGACTAAATCTTGATCAGTTAGTGAATCCATATCAATTCCATTATAGTTCCAAGTTGCCTCTTTATAATGTGGAAGTTTAGAATATTCTGTATAGTCTAATTTACAACCATTCATATCTGCAGATAAGTAAGCTCTTCCATCTGAAACTAATTTACTAATTCTTAATCTTGAATTAGGACCTGTTGCATAACCCTTAAAATTATTTCCATCGTCGTGGAAGTCTTCCCTTTCATTTCTAATAAAACCGTATTTTGTCATGTTAATTCTTTTCATACTTATTCCCCCTTAATTAACTTACATATATATTATAACATTTTAAATAAAAAAAGTACATCTCAAACTGACGTACTTTTATTTTTTCTACCAACTTGCTTGATAATAAACTTCCCAAACATAATCTTTAATTTCTAGTTTATGTTTTGCAAACTTAATAACTGGCTCGATGATTTCAATTGTATTTTCAATATCTTCAAAATAATATTCATCATAGTCTGTTGAACCAAAGAAGAAACCACTTTGTGTTGGAAGTAATGAACTTGCTAAAGAATGATCTGCTAATACTTTCTTACAAGCATCTAGTAATTCTTCTAACTTGTCTACTGTAATTTCAATTGGTCTGCAGTCGTCGATTGGATCACCACATTCATCTCTGTCCGCACAATTTTCCATAAACCAATTATGAATGTGATTTGCTTTTCTCCAATAACCGACTTGATAATTAGTTTTTCTTGAAATTGACATAGTACAAACTTTTCCTGGTTCAGGAATAAATTCAGTAATATCTTTTGGATATTCTAATTTAAGTCTACTTCCTTTATCTTTGTGATACTTTGAACGATATTCGTTCTTTCTAATTTCTAAATACATATCTAAACCCATAAATCTTTTCCTCCTGTATGTATCTTATATTTATATTATATCAAATTAATTTGTTTTTGTAAAGTTTATTTTGACGTGCTTATTCTTCGTCAGATTCTTCCTCATCTTCTTCCCATTCGTCTTCAGATAAGTACCAATCATTGTCTTCTTCGTCTTCTTCATCATATTCTTCCTCTTCAATGAAAGTAATACGAATTGCAACAACTTCACCCCCATCAACTACTAATTCACAAATATAACAACCATCACCATAACCTGAACTAGAAACTACACACTTTCCGTCTTTAGTACCAAATTGTTCACTAGATAAAGTTAACTTACAAACTTCATCATACCAATTATCATCACAACCGTCTTCTGTATGATATTGATTATAGTAGTCTTCATCATAAATTCCTGCTTGTCCGCTATCTACACCAACTTCAAAAGCTGCTGTTTTATTAAAGATTAAAAATTTATTATAACTAGCATTAACTACAGTTAATGATTTTACTCTATCACCCCACATACCTTTGTCAGACATTTCTACTTCAACATTATAAAGTCCTTCTCTAACATTATCAAGAGTTCCTGCACACCATACGTCTGTTCCATAACAAGGATCTGATACTCTTACTTTTCTTCCTAATCTAATTTGTTCCATAATTAATTTCCTCCGTTTATTCTATAATTATTATAACATAATATATGAAAGTTGTAAAATTAAGGCTGACGTGTTTATTCAATTTCTACGTACTTATAAACTCTTTCAAATCCGTCGTCTTTTAGAATTGTAGTAGTTTCAGGTTGAAGATCAAGATAGCTACAAATTGCTTCTTTACCTTCCCATACTACATAATCTGGTACGTATACTACATAGCAAGAATCTGGATCTTCATCTTCAGTCGCACGGAATTCAGTAATTTTACCCATATAGAAAGTTTCAATTTCTTCAATGTATTCTTTACATACTTCACCTTCTACATAATAAACATCTTGCCAATCACCTTGACTATAACCTTTAATAGTAGTTTGATTCCACTTCTTTCCTGTATACTTTTGAAGTTGTTCTAATACATCATATTCATATCCTGTATCATCATCGTAGTAGTCTCCACTAACAATTGATAATAGAATTGAATCGCCGAATTCTCTGAAGTGATGATTACCATAAATAATAATTCTTTCTGTATCAATCTCTACTTCGTCTTCAAATCTGTAATACATATCTTCATCTGGTACTTTTCTTAAAATAGTTTTCATAATAATTGTTTCCTCCTTATATTATATTATGTTTTTAACCGGCACCTACACAACCGTTAAGAATTAATTTTGTATCCTTTAGTGCATAACCTGTAAGTTCAAACTCTTCGTCAAATTGTTTACCATCAACGAAGATATTCCAGACGTCAAACTCAACACCAAAAATTTCTTCTTTCTTTGAAACAATTTTAAATTCTTTTTCGGTATCAAACTTATGTGTTTGCTTGCCCCAACTAATTGAGTTTCCATGTGAATCCCAATATTCATTAACGATGATTTGTTTAACTTTGCCTTTAATTAATGTTTTCATAAGTTCTTTTCCTCCTTAACTTATTTACATATATATTATAACATTAATAAAGAAAAAAGTAAAGCTACTTTTGACGTGCTTTACTTTAATTTCATAATTGAATAATCTAAATGTTGTGGACCGTTAGAATCAGTATATTCTAAATAACTAATTAAGATTCTTTCAAAATATACTAAGTCAACTTCTTCTCTATGAACTTTAACTAATTCTTCCATAAAGTCATCTAACTTATTTTGTAGTTCTTCTTGTTCGTCTTCGTCATACATATTTTCATAAGCATCTCTAGCAACTTGTAAAGCATCTTGTCTACATGCTTCATAACATTCTTCTAAAGTATCAAATGATCCTACTGTCCATTGATTAGTAAATAATTCATAATCATCTTCTGCATAACTTGCAAAATTACATAAAACTAAATAATTTTTCATAAAAATTTCCCCTTATCTTTCATCTGCCCAAGTAATACTATTATAACTTAAACCTTCACTATCTGTATGAACGTTATGATGAATTCTTGCTTGGCTAATATCATATTTTTGTTCTTCATATAATTGTCTAACTCTTTCTTCACCTAATTCATCTTCGTAGTCCGACATATAAGATCTTTCACAATAACCATGTCCATACCACCATTTATCAATTTTTCTAAAAGGATCATCTCCATAGATTAAACTACTATTAATCATTTCTCTACAAGATAATTCTTTATATAAAGTTTTATCTTCTTTAGTAATAGGTTGCTTTAAGTTATCTGGAAAATGTGGTTCGTTTCCATAATACTTTTCATTTAATCTGTCTTTAACTGCTTGAATTTGTTTGTCTGTCATAATTATTTCCTCCGTTAACTTACAATATTATTATAACATAAATAGCTTAAACTGTAAAGTTGAAATTGACGTGTTTTAAACATTAGTTGAATGTAAAGCAAATCCAAATGTTTTCGATTTATATTTTGAAACTGAACTAATTTTAGTTGGTAATGTTGGAAGTCCGGCTACAGCTTTAACTACAGAACGATGCACTGTAATATCTTTTACTAGTTTATTTAAAGTTGCAGTTTGTGACGCAGATAAATTACCCATACCTATAATATGATAAAGTTCGTCTTTTAAAAATGTATCAGTTTTACTTTGTAAATCTCTAGCTTTCTCTGTTAAGTCTTTAACTTGTCCAATAGTAAGATGATCAAAAGTAATCTCATCATTTACTACACATAATTCTGCTATTGAGGTAGATTGACTAATATATTTATTTAAAATAGTTTTAATTCCCTTAAATTCCGATGTTCTCATAAAGATTCCCCCTTGATTAATTATATTATAAATTAAATAAGATAAAAAGTACAATGAAAACTGACGTGTTTAGTCGTCATTGTAAATTTTACCCTTATGCTTTGGTTTCTTGTATCTTTTATCTTCATGAACTCTAGCAGGATAATTAATTTGTGCATCCAAATGTAATTTATTTGGAAGTTTATGTAATTCAGTTTTTAAAGTAAACTTAATTACACTTTTATCTTTCTTTGGTTGAACTGTATAAACTTTCTTTGCCATACTATCACGTCTCCTTACATTATAATTATAACTTATTTATCAAAAAATGTAAATATGAAAACGACGTGTTTTGGAAAATAAAAAAAACAGTGATAGTCTAGGAGGAATTAGATTACCACTGCTGAAAGGAGGAAACGATAACCGAAGTTATCTACTATGAATTAGAGGTTTTTACATCCTCTATAATATTATACGATATTGGTTTGGATATTTTAATCAATTTGCCTCAGTTTTTTTAAATTAAATTAAAGTTTCCAAATATTTAATAATGAGTCTAAAAAACTATTGAATTCTTTTCCCATTGTTTCGAAATTCTTATCACTTGCATTAGAAATAGTAACAACATTGTCACCGTCTTTTAAAGTCATGTGATAAGATTCGTATTTTGCTGTGAATTCTTTTAGTGCGACATTATAAGCTTCTTCAGCTTTATCCTTAGCTTCAGTTGCTGAAGTTAAAGTTTCATTAAATGTTCTCTTAGCAGCAATGATCGCATCGTTATAAATTTTACGTGCTTCAACTAATTTAGTGTTGTATTCACGTCTTGCTGCATTACGTGCTTTGAAAGCATCTTCTACTTTACTAGCTTCTTCTTTCTTTTGTTCTGAAGCTAATTTTTTCTTTTCGTTTTCTTCGTCTACAACTTTTTCAGCTGCGACTAAATCTTTTTCTGTATCAAATAATTTTTTAAGTTTTTCTGAGTAAAATTTCATTTTAAATGTTCTCCTATCCTATTAGTTTTTATACACTAGCCAAGTCTGTCCTATCAGCTCAGCTAGTGTTCTATTAAAATGAGTTTGCATTCAGATTAACCTGAGGCGCATTAAGCTTTTGTCAAGCTCAATATAATATACAATATTAATTTTCTAAAAATTCATCTGGGTCAACAAATGTAAGTTTTTCACCACGAGAATAAATAGCAGCTTCACAGCTTGGACATAACCAACCTAAGTTACGTTCATACTTACATTCTGATTTAGTGTAGATTTCATCACAGAATCCACATCTAATATATGTATCATAACTGTCTAAAGAATTTCCATCTTCATCCATGTTATATTCTTCTTGTTCTTGTTTAGTGAATAATCCTTCAGTAACAAAGTCTTTATCTGGATATACCATATAAACTACAGAACATCTTTTGTGTCTGTTCTTAAATTCTTTTTCAGCTTCTGCTGGTGTACTAGAAACTTTAATTGGTTGTTCTAGCGCGAAGAATTTACCATCACCCATTTGGGAATAACCATAAATGAATGGTTTGTTTTCTTTCTTAGCATATTTTAATGCATTGTTATAAGCTTGTACTCTATTACCTTCTGGTTTAGCATATTTAGCGTGAGTCTCTTCAGTTAAACTTTCAGTAAAGTCATGCTCGTTTTCTTCATACAACATATCTAAGATTTCTTTACATTCTTCATCTTCATACATTTCTGCTAAAGAGTCATAAGTAAATTCTTCTTCATCAGTGTTGTCTTCTGGATACTCAGCGTTGTTATCTTCACTAGCATGATAAATAGAAAGTCCTAATTCAAATTTATTAGTTTTAGTATTATAATCTAAGTAAGCATTACATTCATCAATATAAAAATTACCTTCGTCTGTCCATTCAGTTTCTAATGAATTGAATTTAGCGGCTTTTAAGTATTCTTCCATTACTCGAAGTTGATCTTCACTTAAAGCTTCAGTTAATGGTTTTTTAAGCGGTTTCTTTTCACCTTTACAATCAACTGGTTTTTCATCTTCGCTGTGAGAAATTACTTTATTTATTTTGCAGTCAACTACTGCATTATCAGTTCCCACTAAAACTTGATCTGATTCAATAGCTGGATGTTCTTCGTTAATGTGTTCTGTTAAAGATTCACCTAATTTATCTTTTTGAAGGTTTTTGATCACCTCTGTAACATCCTTAAAATTCATATCTTGAGCTAAAGAATATGTAATATTTTTACCTCTACCTTCTACAGTAATGTATTCTGCTGCTTTAGCACTTGTTCCTAAAAGAGCTATTAATAGTCTGTAAGCACTTTTAAGTTGTTCAGGTGTTGGTCCTTTAGTGACTCCAACAGGAGGGTCTTCTTCTTTCTTAGTTTTAACAGTTTGGCCTGTTGCTTCAACTACTTTAACTGTACACTTTGCTTTAGTAAAAGTACTACCACCTTCTTTAACAGTAATATAAAGAGTAACCCCATCAGCAAGTTTTTCTTTACTTTCAGTAGTCAAGTTAGAATAGTTCTTATCTACGCTAAGGTTAACATTACCCATTTCGTTTTTTGTCTTAATAATGTCACTAACTTTAACAACTTTTGAGTCTGTTGATTTTAAATCTGATACTGCTTTAAAAGCAAAAATTACACCCTCCAAGTCTTTTTTTTCTGCTAGGTTTGTACCTTTTTTGATAGCAACTGAAGCTTCTCCACCTTTAGTACCAACTTTAATTTCTACTTCTGGATTAACAAAAGTCCAAGTTGTTGTAGAAGCTTTTGTAGAATTTTCTTGTTGTTCACCTTCTTTTTGTTTAGTAGATGTAGTATGTTTATCAAATTCTTTCTCGAAATGTTCTATCTTGTCTTTAGCATATGTTTTAGTTTGTTTTCCATCTTCAAATAAATAAAGATACGGATGATTTGTTCCTTTATATTCAATAATATAAATGCCAATAGTTTCATCTTTTAACTGTTTCGAAAGTTTTTCTGCATCTTTTTTAGCTGCTCCAATTTCAGGATATTCATTTTCGATGTTACTAAGATTATAGCTATCTCATTCAGTATCAATATCTTTAATTCCAAAACTACCATTATTGTTCTGTGTATAGTCATAAATACATAATTTATAACCCTTACCATAAAGAGGTTTTCCTTCTTCTTTAGACTTACTTTCTTTGTTACTAAATAAAATATCTAACTTAGTTTGTTCACCCGCTAGTGGTGGATATTTAGGAGCTTCAGTTAAAACTTCATGCTTTTCTGGTTCAGACTCTTCAGCAGGTTCATCAGCTTCTTTAGTTTCTTCTACTTCATCAACCAACTCTTCAAGTTCTTCGATGTGTTCGATTTCTTCTTCTTTAATATGTTCAATAGTATCAAGAATTTCTTCTTTTTCTTTTTCATCTAATTCTGAATTTGCTTCAATTTCGATTTTAGCTTTCTCATAACCATCGATAGCTTCATGTTCATCAACTACTAATTTAGTAATAGTTTCATCTTTAGTAACAGGAGCTTCGACTGGTGCTTCACATTCAGGACCTACACATTCTGGTTCTGAAATTGGATCGTTTTCAACTTCTGGTGTTGGTTCATCTGGAATCATGTCATTTCCATAATCAGTTCTTTCTAATTCTGGAAAATCAATCTTAAAAGTATCTTCATCAGCAATTAACACATCTGGAATTGAATCAATTTCGAATTCTGACTCTTCATGACTGTGAATCTTGCCACATTCTGGACAAATATATCCAATCGCGATTTTAGTACAAGCTTCTTTTGGGAATAATTCAAAACATTCTTTACATTCAACGATGTCTTCATTTTCTTCTAATGTTTCTACTAATTTATCTGTATCAAGATCTTCAAACCAAGTAGTATCATCTTCATCATTTAATGATTTTTCAAGTTCATCGAAATCAATATTAAATAATTCTTCATCAGATAATTCAGGTGTGTCTTCAATGTCTTCTGGATCAACATCTTCATCATAAACCCAAATAGTTTCAGCACTAAGAACTTCGTCATAGTCACCTGATTCATCTAAAGTCATTTCAGTTCTGTCGACATAAGTTAAATCTTCTTTATGTCTTCTAGCATACATAATTGCTTCTACTTCATCTTCAAACATTGCGAAAATATTATTTTCATCTAAGTCTGAGTGAACAATATATACAATAGCAGTTTCGTTCATATATAAAACTCTCCTTTGTTTGTTTTATCAACATCAAATAATTTAGCAATTAATTAATAATAAATTACTAATTCTTTTCCTTTTCTTTTATTTCCATCTCTATTGATAGAACGTTTAACTTCGATTTCTCTAAATTTATATCCAGTGAAAAGTTGTCTAACAAATTCAGTATCGTTATTACTAATAATAACTTTACAACCTCTGAAAATCAATTCATCACAAAGTCGTTTTAATTCTCTTAAGTTTTCTCTAGTCCAACCTTCTTTTTGATAACCAACAAAACCATCAGTTGAAATTGATTCATCTTGGTCATATGGTGGGTCTAAATAAACTACATCCCCTGCTTTAGCAGTCACTAAACAATTTTTATAATCTCCATTATGAAATTGAACTGTTTTCAAATATTGACTCATTTCTCTAATTAGTTCTTCTTGAACAATGTCAGGAGTTTTGCCCGAAGCTGTTCTACCAATAGGGGAATTGAATTGGCCTTTACTATTAACTCTATATAAACCATTGAAACAAGTTTTGTTTAAATAAATAGTTCTTGCTGCTTTAGCTACATCAGTTATTCTACTTAAAGTATCAGTTCTGTCTAAATTTCTAACATGATAATAGAACTCAGTATTATGACTATTTTGAAAACACTTTAATTCCGAAATTAGTTCTTCAGGATTATCTCTAATAACTTTATACATATTAATGAGTTCTGAATTTAAATCATTTACAACTGTATTTTTATGTTGTAACGCTAAAGAAACCGCAAGCCCTCCAGCGAACGGTTCATAGAACGTATTATTTTCTTTTAAATATGGTTTAATTAAATCTTCGAATAATGGAAGCACACTTCCTTTGCCTCCAACCCATTTAATAACTGGTTTCATAATATTTCCCCCTTAATTAATTATTAAAATTCCTCTAAAACAATATATTTGAAATCTTTTACATCACGACCGACTTTATAAGAAATTTCGTCCGCGATATGGTCTTCTTCAGATAAATGATATTTATTATCTAATTCTGGATTTACTTCAATTTCAACAACTACTTCTTCAGGTAAAGAATTAATTAACTTAATATATTCTTCTTTATCTTCATAGTCATCTTCTTCGATATCCCATTCAATATCATAAGCTTTTACTTTTTGTCTGTATTCAATAACTTCTGAGTCGATGTCTGAAATTGAACTGTTTCTATCATAACCTTCTTCAAAGTATTCTTGAACAGACATTTTATATAATTGTTCAATTGCTTCTTCTTCTGATTTGGCTTCGATTTCAATGCCATCAACCCAAACTTCTAAATTAAAATTAAATCTAAATTTCATACTAATAACCTCCATTTGTTTACAGTATAATTATAACATATATTGATTTAAATGTTAAGCGTCTTTTGACGTGTTTATAAAAATATAATTTCTTAATACTGTTTCCGCATCTTGAACGATTGAAAACAGATCGTTTTCATTTATATTAATGTATACTTTTAGTAGTCTACCCTTATATACTAATTTAATATCCCTAAAAGAACCGTTTTGAAATCAAGTTAATTTGGATCCATATAAGTCCGACTGATCTTTGAATCTAGTAATAGTATCCAAGTGATCATCTATAATTAATTTCATGTCGTCTTGATAAACTGTATTATATACTCCAAATTCTATAACTTTGTCTTTCCACATCGTAACTACTTGGTGTCCTAAGCAGTCTTCATAGAAATCCACACTAATTCCGCGATAAGTCATGGAATCAAGAGGAACTCAAGACTCAGATAAATGAATTCTTTTCAATTCAGTATTCATACTAGAGTTCCTTTATGATCTTCATTAATTCATCTTTTAATCCAGATGAAATACTATTTTCTTTTCCATCCACTAAGAAGTCTGCTAATTCTTTTTTGTTTTCAACAATAGCAGCTACTCTTTCATCTATACTGTCACCACAAGTTAATACTGTAATGAAAGCTGGTCTAGTATTTGTAACTCTTCAGATTCTGTCCGTAGATTGGCTAAAGCTCGAATAGGTGTAAGGAGTATCGATGCAGATCATGTACGATGCAGCATTTAGTGTGAATCCAGTACCACACTTACCATGAGTTCCCATGAACACTTTTGAAATTGGATCGTTTTGGAATTGATCCATTCTAGAGAAAGCTATTTGGTCATCTACATCACCTGTTGCCACTAAAGGTCTATATTTTTCTAGTAGCTTTGCTAATTGGTAAACAGGTTCCTTGAATGTAGACAGAATTACTACTTTCTCTCCTTGACTTACTAAGTCTTCCACTATTTCCACACATCTCTCTAACTTAGATGATAGAATGTCTTGAGTTGTTAGGATCGCAGGGCAGGCCGTAGCTTGTCTTAGTCTAGTAGTTAGTGCAAGTAAGTTTCCTGACTTAAGCTCTACGCGGTCAGCTTCTTCTTTTACACCTTCTTTTACAGCATCATAGAATTTACGATGTGCATCAGACATTTCTATAACTTCATAGTGTACAGTCTTTAGTGGCATGTCATCACGTACTTGATCTAGAGTTCTTCTGATTGAACATGAATCCATCTCTTCTTTTAGTACATCTAAATTTTTATATCCAATAACTTGTTTACCGCCAAATCCGCCGAACTCACAGTAGTTAGATTTATAAGTAGTTAGTGTAGATTTATCATTATCTGTTCATGCTAATAGTAAGTAAGCCGAAAGTGGGGAATTTACGATCGGTGTTCCGGTCGCAGCTATCTTATAAGGGGAATTTAGTTTTAGTAAGTTAGCTCCTTGTTGACTTGATTTGTTAGAGATCTTATGTGCTTCATCTACGGCAATTAATCCAAACTTATTTTTTGACTTCTTGAAAGCTTCTATTACTTTATCACTTCTTAGTGTAGCTACATTCACTACTACAAAGAATTCTTCGATCGGTTCCAACAGTTGTTTAGCTCGTTGGTCAACAGAAGCATATGAGACTTTACCTTTCTTAGATACTTTCTCTCCTAATACTAAAACAGACTCGGTCGAGAACTTCTGAATTTCTTTCTTTCAGTTTTGTCTAAGAGAGTCAACTCCACAGATGATCAAACAGTGATCAATTAATCCTCTACGTTTTAGTGTCTCCGCATACCAGATGATCTCATTGGTCTTCCCAAGTCCCATTGAATCACAAAGTAATCACTTAGTGTGTTTAGGATCTAGTCCGAAGTTAATTCCATCTATCTGATGATCGAACGGCTTGAATCGAAATTGATCTATTTCCGTTTTAGTGAGTTTGAAATCGATCTGTTTTGGATTATCCGATTCATCTGGCAGTAAGTGCAAGTAAACATCATCTATAAATGTTAGTGCTTCCAATGCCATTGACAAATAATTAATTGGAATCTCTCAACTATAATCTGATTTATGATAATAGTAAGTAGGAATGGTTTTTAGTGTATCAACTATCTTCTGATTGAAATCGAAATTGATCAAAAATGAACTTTTGCCTGTCATTTTACGACATGGTGAAATTTCTGTAATTCTAATCATTTTGAAATCGTCCTATTTTGAAATTAGTCGTCTAATAATGAAACGAACTTTTCTGTAAAGTCTAACTCTTCAACTTCTTTCTTTACTTTATATGTAATTACTGGTTCTACTATAAATGGTTTATCACAATTGTCACAGAAATACTTTTCTACTTGAGCTGGTTCATTATCTGATTCATATTCTTGATAAATGATTTTTCCTAAAGCATCTCTAATAACTGTTTTAGCTTCACCAATTAGTTCACCTGGATAGAATATCTCACTAGGAATATATTGGTGGCCACAGTGAGGACATGTAATTACAGGTCAGTTCTTTTTTTGATTTTGTTCCATTTTCGATTTCTCCTTTTTTTTGAAAACTTTTTAAAAATTATTTGCTTACGTGCGCGCATTCAGATCTAAAGCTATATATAATAGCTTAAAGCTTATATATAGATCTGAAGCTTTATATATAATACTATAATATAATACTTTAATTAATAATTATATA
>JAZKYN010000112.1:0-3657 GCA_045612145.1 Bacilli bacterium | reverse complement strand
GTTATTAATTGATTTTTATTTTCTTTTAAAATATTTATGATACTATTTTTCATTTTAATCACCATAATAATTATACTACATATTTTAATATTGTCAACTAATAGAAAACATTTTTAGTTGACAACAAAAAAAGGCAGTTTAACTGCCTTTTTATAATGTATATTGTCCATGAATTACACTTGATAATGTGAATTCTTTTGTTACTCCTGTTTTATTATTTTTAACTGTTAACGTATAACTTACAGTAGTTGTATAATTAGGAACTTCTAACACTCTTCCATCATCTGATAATAATTCTGGATTATTAGATTTACATGTTATAGTATAATCTTCAAGTTCAGTTAAAACTGCATATTCTGCTTCTACGAGTTCAATAAATTTCCACCATAATTCTAAATCATTTTCAAGAAGTGGTTGAGGACAGTTTTTAGCTGCAAAGAAATGATGTCCAACTACTCTTGTAATATCTAGGTTATGTTTTTGCATTAATCTTGCAACAAGTTTAGAAGTAATATGATATGTTAACCATAAGTCACTTCCATAGTTACATGCACTTTCAATACCAATAGAGTTTAAGTTTCCACCTTTTGAACAGATTCTTCCTTCCCATACATTTGAGTAACACCAATATGTATTACCCATATAATATTCACCATTCACAACTTTGAATGCAAAGCCTTGATCATTTAACCATTTAGAATCTGTTACATAACCTTCACTTCCACGTTGATCTTTATATGGAACAGTAATTGAAGTTTCTTTACCATTAATTGTAAATTTAGCATTAGATGAAATTCCCCATACTGGCCATTTTGGATCTGATTCATTATATTTTACACCAGTTGGGCTCCATGTGAATTTAACACCAGTACCATCACCTGCATGCCATCCAATAACTTTTTCATTCATGCTATGGAATATTCCATCATTACCTGTAGAGTAGTGCCAACTTGTTCCACCCCAATTTGCTGCATTATATGAATTATATAATGATTGAGCAATTACTTCACCATCTTGATGTGCAAGAGGCATACCAGAATAGTGAACTGTAATAAATTCAATACTTGACATATATCCGCGATCATTTGTTTTTTCTGGTTCAATATAATAATCTTCATTTACTGTATATTCATAGTTATATAATAAATCTGATACTGATCCTATAACACTTGTATCATAATCCATTGCAACTTCAATTTCTTTTACATAATGTACATCTTTATTATGAGCATCAAAAAGAATACCTAATTCATTTTGAGTATTTTGTGAAAGAACAGTTACACCAAGTAATAATTTTACATCTTCATCAGTTGATGCATATGCAACAATTTCAGCATAACCTTCAGATACACCTGTAACTTTACCACTTTCATCAACTGTTGCAACTTCTTTATTTAATGATTTCCAAGCAATTGTATCATCTTTTTGTTGTAAAGTTGCATCAATTTGAATGCTATTACCAACTGTTACGACTGATGAAGTTTCGTATATAGCATCAATATATGGATTAACATAAACTTCTACTTCAAATGTTACATTAAATTTACTATTATCTTTAACAATAACATTAACTGTAACTTTACCAATATTATGACCATACATTAACCCTTTTTCATCAATTTCTAAAATTGAAGTATCACTAACAACAAATTGTACTTTTTTGTTTGTAGCATCTACTGGTAAGAATGACCATGTTAATTGATGTGAATGATATTGTTCTAATTTTTCAATTGTATCAATTTCAAAACTTTCTACTGGTGTTGATGCGCTCCATTTAGCAGTAAGTATTAAATCGCTGTTCATATCAGCAGTAATTCTTTCTACTTTGTTATCATTTTCATCATACCATCCAAGGAATGTTCTACCGTCTTCAACAACTAACCCAACAAGTTCAACTTCTGTTCCAATTTCATATCTATCTACTAGCGGAATAGTTACATAGAATTTTGAATAAACTGCTTCTTGTCTTGCTTCAGTCCAATTTGAATGACCGCTGAAGAATTGACCAATACGCATATATCCTGCATATGTAGAAGTAAACAATGATTGTGCACTATTAATATTTTGTACACCTGCTTCTATATTCATTAACCAATCTTTCCATTTTGGATCTGTATCAGGATCATTAATAAAGAAATTTACATCAATATCATTAACACCAGTTGTTAAATATAATTTATATCCACCATCAGAACCTGTATTCCATTTCGCAAGAACAGTACTTCTAAATGTTGCAATATCACCAGTATAACCATACCATGCAGCATATTCAGGCCAGAATTCAGCATCAATGTCTGCTACTGATGTTGCTTGACGAAGAGGTGCATTACCTTCTTCATATATATAATTTATTCTAAATTGATTTTGTTCCCAATGAGCATATATTGTTGTATCGCTTGTCGCAACAAATTTTGTAATATAATCTGTTGAATTAGGTTCTAAAGTCCATCCTAAGAATTTATGATATTCTTTTGTCGGAGTATATAAATTAACTGTTTTTCCATGAGCAATTTTTGTTACCGCATTACTAGCTAAAGTTCCACCATCTAATTCGTATGTAACCGAATAGTTAATTACTGTCCATCCAGCAAATAATTTATAATCTCTATACTCAACTTGTTCAACTTGTTTAGAACCTTCAAACCATCCTTTAAATGTATATCCTTCTTTTGTTGGAACTGGAAGAGTTACTACGTCACCATATTTAAATGTAAGTGTAGTAATATCTAAAGTACCACCATTTAATCCAAATGTAATTGTATAGATTGCTTCTTCCCAAACTGCTTTTAAAACATAGTTTTTATTTTCAACAGCTTCTACCTTAATTTCACCTTCATACCATCCTAAGAAATTATACCCTTCTTTTGTTGGTATAGGAAGTGTTACTTGTTCATTTTCACTAAATACAATTTCAGTTACATCAAGAACTCCACCTTCAACATCAAATATAATTGAATATTGTTCAAGGCATTTTTCCCATACTGCTTTTAGTGTATAGTTTTTATTTTCTATAACTTCTACCTTAGTTTCGCCTTCATACCATCCTAAGAATTTATATCCTTCTTTTGTTGGAACAGGTAATGTTACTGAATTATTCTCAATAAATGATATTTCTGTATTTTCAACTACTCCACCATCTGGATCTAATATTATTTTATATACAGTCACATCCGAAGAAATTTCTTTATAAAGTCCTTTAACTTCCAAATTTTCAGTTATATTTGAAAAATCTTTGTCCCATCCAAGGAATATAAAACCTTCTTTTTCAGTATTTGAAGGGGCTACTGCACTTTCTCCTTTTTTAACAGATTGTTCTTTTAGAATATTACCTTCATTGTCTTTAAATGTTACTTTGTATTCTTCTACAACTTCTTTTTCTTTGATTACAACTGTTAGTTTGGCTACTGCATCCTCATTTACATCAGTTGTTACTGTTACAACTGTTGTTCCTTTTGCTTTTGCAGTTAGTTTTCCATCTTTAATTGTTGCAATATCTTCTGATAATTCGTAGTTTAGTTCGTAGTTCTTTACTTTCTTTCCTACTTCTACATTTGGTTTTACATTAACTTCGTCTCCTACAAATATTTCAATTTCACTTTTATCATATGAAAGTGTTATTTGTTTTCCTTTTTTACAAGATACTAATGTTAATGTAAA
>JAZKYN010000111.1:0-12086 GCA_045612145.1 Bacilli bacterium | reverse complement strand
TTATATAATTTAAAACCACTGATAGATTTATTTGGATAATTATAATATTTGAGAATTGATTATATATCATGAAATAATGGAAGAATGATTCCTAAAAATATCTTAAATCTATAAAATTATTTTAATTAATAAAAAGCATCTAAAACAAACTATTTTAATTTCCCTGTAAATAAAAAAGAACTCTTTGTTATAAGGAGTTCTTTTAATATTTGATTATTTATTATTTAGAGAATTTTTGTTTTGGAGTATAGTGTGTATGTAATAATTCGTGAGCTTTATGAGAATTAGGTTCACCTAAGAATTCTTTGTAAGCATCAAGAACTGCTTGGTTTTCATGAGATTTATGAAGAGGAGCATCTTTATCGATTTGGTAAAGTACGCTTGCACGAAGTGCTCTTACGTCACATGATTCTTGAAGTTTTGCAGGAACAATTGGTTGACCACCACCATTGATACATCCACCAGTACATGCCATTACTTCGATGAAGTGATATTGTTTACCTTCTTTAATACGTTTGAATAATTCAGGTAAGTTAACACTTCCATGTACTACTGCAACATTTACGTCTAATCCTGCAACTTTAAGTGTTGCTTCTTTAATTCCGTTTTCTACACCACGAACTACTGATAAATCAACTTTATCTTCGATTTCTGGATCAAGTACATGAACAACAGTTCTTAGAGCTGCTTCCATAACACCACCTGTTGCACCAAAGATAACACCAGCACCTGTGTATTTTGCAAGAGGGCTTTCAGGAGTATAGTCAGCTAAATTATTAAAGTCAATTCCTTGGCGTTTAATTAATCTTGCTAATTCTCTTGTTGTTAATACATAGTCGATGTCACGAAGTCCATCTTTTTCCATTTCTGGACGATTTGCTTCATATTTTTTAGCGATACATGGCATGATTGAAACTACTTTGATTTTTGCTGGATCTACACCAATTTTATCTGCATAGTAGTGTTTAATCATTGCACCTTGCATTTGTTGTGGAGATTTACAACTTGAAAGGTTAGGTAAGTATTCTGGATAGTATTGTTCAATATAACGAATCCAACCTGGAGAACAACTTGTGATAAGAGGAAGTGCTACTTCTTCTCCAGCTAAATGTTTTTTAACTCTAGAGATGAATTCAGTTCCTTCTTCCATAATTGTTAAGTCAGCCGCAAAGTTAACGTCAGTAATGTCATCAAATCCTAAAGCGTTAAGAGATGCATATAATTTACCTTCGCAGTTTGTTCCAATTGGATTACCAAATTCTTCGCCGATTGCTGCACGTACAGCTGGTGCGAATGTTGCAACTAAATAGTTATCTTTATTTGCAAGTTCTTCTTGAACATAATCGATTTGTTCTTTTTCATGAATAGCACCTGTTGGACAAGCTTGGATACATTTACCACAATAGATACATCCTGAATCATCGATATCGTGATTTAATGGACTTCCTACACATGTTACGAAACCTCTGTTATTGAAGTCAAGTACGTTTGTTCCTGCTAATTTTTCACAAGCACCAATACATCTTCCACAAAGAACACATTTTGATGAATCAAATACGATTGCTTCACTTTCGTTTACGATTGGAAGTTTTTTAGCATAAACATTAGATTCACCCATAACATTATCAATTGAATATCTTCTTAATAATGCTAATAATTCACAATTGTGTTCTCTTGGACATTTCCAACAGTCAAATCTATGATTTGCTGCAATTAATTCTAAAGTTTGTTTTACTGCTGTTCTTACACGTTTAGTGTTAGTAAATACATTTAAACCTTCCCAAACTTGTACTGAACAAGAGTTTTTAAGTGATCTCATACCTGCGATTTCAACTACGCACACACGGCATGATGCATTTTCATTAATATCTTTTAAGAAGCAAAGACGAGGAATATTAATACCAAGTTCATCTGCAGCTTGCATAATTGTATATTCAGCTGGTACTTGGATAGTTTTTCCGTCAATTGTAACTGTAACTAATTTTTGCATAATCTTCTTGCCTCCTACTATTTAACGATGATTGCGTTTTTAGGACAACCTTTTACGCAACTACCACATTTAATACATTTGTTTGTATCGATAACATGTTTTTCTTTAAGATTTCCGCTGATTGCATCAACTGGACAATTTCTCTTACATTTTGTACATCCGATACAATCATCTGTAATTTCGAATGTAAGTAATTTTTTACATACACCAGCTGGACATTTTTTATCAACAACGTGAACAATATATTCATCTCTGAAGTTTGCAAGTGTTGATAATACAGGGTTTGGAGCACTTTGTCCAAGACCACAAAGTGATGCATCTTTAATCATATTAGCTAAATCTTCTAAAGTTTTTAAATCTTCTAAAGTTCCTTCACCATCAGTGATTTTCTTTAAGATTTCAAGCATACGTTTAGTACCTTCACGACATGGAGTACATTTACCACAAGATTCATCTACAGTAAAGTCTAAGAAGAATCTAGCAACGTCAACCATACAGTTGTTTTCGTCCATTACGATCATACCACCTGAACCCATCATTGATCCAAGTGCAAGTAAGTTATCATAGTCGATTGGAGTATCTAAGTGAGCTGCTGTTAAGCATCCACCAGAAGGTCCACCTGTTTGTACAGCTTTGAATGCTTTACCGTTAGGGCATCCTCCACCGATATCATAAATAACTTCACGTAAAGTTGTTCCCATTGGGATTTCTACTAAACCAGTATTTTTAATTTTTCCACCAAGAGCAAATACTTTTGTACCTTTAGATTTTTCAGTACCGATTGATGAGAACCATTCCCAACCATTTAAGATAATAACAGGAACGTTTGCGAATGTTTCTACGTTATTGATAATACTTGGTTTACCCCATAAACCTTTTTGTGCAGGGAATGGAGGTTTGTTTCTTGGCATACCACGTTCACCTTCGATTGATGCGATTAAGGCTGTTTCTTCACCACAAACGAATGCACCAGCACCAAGTCTTACATCGATATCGAAATCGAATCCACTACCAAAAATATCTTTACCAAGTAATCCGTATTCTCTAGCTTGTTCGATTGCATAACGTAATCTTTCAACAGCTGTTGGATATTCAGCTCTGATATATACATAACCCATTGTAGCACCAATTGCATAACCTGCAATTGCCATAGCTTCGATAACTGTATGAGGGTCACCTTCTAATACTGAACGATCCATGAATGCACCTGGGTCACCTTCATCGGCATTACAGATTACATATTTTTGATCTGCAGCGTTTTTAGCACATAGTTCCCATTTTAAACCAGTTGAGAAACCACCGCCTCCACGACCACGAAGACCAGCTTTTTTCATTGTATCAATAACATCTTGAGGAGTCATTTCAGTTAAAACTTTTCCTAAAGCTGCATATGCATTTCTACCAATTGATTCGTTAATGTCATAAGGATTAATCATACCACAGTTACGAAGAGCAATACGTAATTGTTTGTTATAGAAACCGATTTCTCCGAATGATTTAATTTTTGCAAGTTCTTCATCTGTTGCTTCTTTATAAGCTTTTGGTTCGTAAATACGACCTTTTAATAAATGTTCAGAACAGATTTTTGCAACGTCTTCTACTGCAACATGAGAGTAGAATGTTTGATCTGGATATACGATAACGATTGGACCTTTTTCACAAAGACCAAAACATCCAGTTTGAATAACTTGAATTTCATTTTCAAGACCTAAAGCTTTAATGTTTTCATCAAAAGCTTCTTTAATTTGTTTTGATTTTGAAGACAGACATCCTGTCCCACCACATACTAATACTTGAGCACGTACTAACATTTTCTACACCTCTACTTTGCTGCTTTAATTACGTCTAATGTTTTTTCAGTAACAACGTTACCACCAATTACGTGTTTGTCTAAGATAACTTCAACATCTGCAACGCTTACTTTTGCATAAGTTGTACGATTACCTTGAGCGTCAAATACTTCAACAACTGGTTCTAAGGCACATTCACCTAAGCATCCAACTTGTGTTACTGTTACGTTATTTAAATTTTTTGCAGCAACTTGATCAACGAATGCAGCAAGTACTGGTCTTGCACCTGCTGTGATACCACATGTAGCCATACCTACTACAATACGGAATCCATCTTTTTTATCACGAAGATTAATTCTGCTAGCTGCTTCTTCTCTAATTTTCTTTAATTCTGCTAAACTTTTCATAGCTTCCTCCTAGTAATAATCAAATAGTTAATTTTATAATTTAAGTCTATTTAAGACCTTCGCTTATATATTCTTTTATCCAAGATGTAACTGAAGCTTCAGTTAATGGAACTCCATCTAAAACCTCTTTTATATCTTTTGTGTCTATTACGAATTCTTCTTTATCTGAATTTTCAAAAATCATTTCTAAATGAACATCTATATCGTATGGATTTATTACTAAAACAAAGAATGTTTCACCAATATCACCAAGTGGTATAGCATCAATATGATTTTTATACATTAACGCATGAAAGGTTGTTCCAACTTTTTCTTTAGAAGTGATTTTTAAAAATCCTCCTGTTTGTTCTAACGTTTGTTTGAATAAAGGAATTCCAAGACCAACATTTCTTGTTGTTCTTGTTGTAAAGAATGGGTTAACAACATTCTTAAGTGTTTCTTCACTCATTCCACAACCATCATCTTCAATCCATACTTGGATTGTTTCATTATTTTCTTTTACTACAACTTTTAAATTTGATGCATTTGCTTTAAAAGCATTTGTTGCAACATCTAAAATATGAAGGGATAAATCTACCATATTTACCTCTTTCTTAAAACTTCGAATAAACAATCTATTGAAAGTTCTTCAAGTTCTATTGAGTTTATTGGTTCTGAGATATCTGTTATTTGATGTGCATCAGAATTTCTTAGCACCAAATATGAAAATTTATTTAATTTTTGTTCAATTTTGTTTATATCATATGAAGCATTTACTTCAATTGCATCGAATACATTTTGATATTCAGTTTCAAGTTTACTAAATATTTCATCACCATATTTTTCAATATGTGCAAGAATCATTATTCCATTTAATCCTCTTACAATTTTACTTAAGTCTTTTACAGATATATTCGAAGAACCCATTAAACTTACTTGATAATTACTGATAATATCATCAAAAGCATCAAATAAATTTTGTTCTCCATATATTTCTTCATCGTGCATTTTTTTTTCTAAATACACATTTAGAGCTTTTTGAAATTTTCTTGCAATATCAAATGTTTTAAATAAACAAACAATGTGATATTTTTCTTTTACTTCAATTTCTGCTCCAGGAACTATTAACATTTCATAACTTTCTTTTAATTCTTCAATTACATCAAGTTGTAAACAAGAATTATGATCTGTTATTGCGATAATGTTTAGTTCTTTTAGATAAGACATATTTAAAATATTATTTGGACTCATTAAGACATCTGCACAAGGTGATAAGGCTGTATGGATATGTAGATCATAAAAATATCTCATATTTCATATATCTTACGAATAACTTCAACTACATTTAAAGGGGTACAAATTACCATTATGTTTTCATCATCTGCTTTTTGAATCATTTCTTCAGTTGGATTTACTCCTTCTGCAAAAACAACAACTGGCATATCAAGTAAGCTTGCAACTGCAATAGCATTAATGTTTGCCATAATTGTTAAAAACAAATTGTTTTCTTTTGCATGAGCCATTACATGGCTTAGTAAATCACCTGCATAAATTCCTTCAAATTCAGCATCTTGTGAACTTGTTTTTATTGTACCTTTAATTTTATCTAATATTTCAATTACTCGCATGTTATCCTCTAATTAAAATTTACGTTTATTTCTAACTTTGTTCCTTTAGGTGATGATGTTATATTAAACACATCACAAGAATTCTTTATATTCATTAGTCCCATACCTGCACCAAATCCATAGCATTTAGCTTGTTGGTTTGCAGTTGAAAACCCTGGTTGAAGTGCTTGTTCAATATCAGGAATTCCTGGACCTGAATCTTCAAAGATAACTTTTATTTTGTCATCATCAATAGTGTATGTACAAACACCACCATATGAATGAATAACAACATTTATTTCAGCCTCATATACTGCAATTGAAACTCTTTTTATAATAGGTTTAGAAACGCCTTTTTCGATCAATGCTTTTTTTATTGTGCTTGATACACTACCTGCATTTTCTAATTCCATCGCTTCAATTGAAAATTTACCATTTATACTCATTTCTATAAATCACTTAATCCTTTTATACCAGCGTGATGTAATTTACCACAAACTGAGAAAGATACATCATTTGTACCTAACACGATAATACCTGAACTATATGCTTGATCTAAAACTTGTTGTGATGGTACTTTCCCACGTGTAATTAAGATTGCAGCAAAATCTAACATTTCAGCAGTTCTAATACTTTGCATAGTAACATTACCTGTAATTAAGATACCTGCTTCACAAAATCCTTCTGGAGCTTCTCTTAATAACATTAATGCATCACTCATTAAGTCACCGCTAAATGCGTATTTTAATTCAAAATCTGCTGGTTTAATAGGAGGAGTTAACTCCTTTCCTCTAATTACTTCAACAATTTTTTGAACGATCATATATTATTTACTCGTATATTTCGCGAAAACTTCTTGTGCAATTTTTGGAGTTGCACTACCATATACATCATCATCACCAACAGTAAATACTGGAGCTAGTCCACATGCACCAATACATCTTGTTTCAACAAGAGTGAACATACCATCTTCTGTTGTTTCATTTGACTTGATGTTTAATAATTTTTTGAACTCATCAACAACTGCTTGTGATCCACGTACATAACATGCTGTACCTAAACATACACCAATAACATATTTACCTTTTGGTTCTAATGTGAAACGTGAATAAAAAGTTACAACACCATTAATTTTTGCTACACTTTCACCTAATTCTTCAGAAATGATTTTTTGTACTTCAAGTGGTACACATCCAAAGATAGATTGTGCATCATGAAGAGTAGGCATAAGAGGGCCTGGTTTTTGTTTGTGTTCAGCAATCTTTTGTTTAAATAAAGTTACTTGCTCTTCTGACATTACGAATTTAACTGACATTTTTTTACCTCCTGTTTTATAACATGCTTATTATAGCATAGTTACGTTTTTTTAGCAATTAAATATTCCTACTTTTTATCTTTCAGTGTTTGTCCGTTTTTTTTACTAAATAATTTTTTCCTATAATTAATATATTCTAAATAATAAAACAAACCCCAATGATTTTATTCATTGGGGTTTTGTTTTTATTTAGTTTTTACAGTTATTGAATATTCATATAAAGACTTTTTATTATAACCATAATCTCTTGCGACAAATGTAATAACGTATTCTGTATTTGATTTTAAACCATTTATTGTATATGCTGTAACAGGATTATCTTTCTTGTCAAGGTAGTTAAATACACCATATTCTTCTCCATTTACATATACTACATAGTCTTCAATCATATATAACATCTCATCATCTGATGCATTAAATGACAACTTAACAGATGTTGAAGTTACATCAATTGCTTGTAAATTTATGTTAGTTGCAAGGTCTAAATCAAGAGGTAATTCCTCTATTGTTCCATCATTAAAATGTACTTTTAGTTTGAATTTATATTGATAAAATTTGTTTACATTTTTAATAACGAGTTTAGTATAAGAAGGAGTTGGGAACACGATATAGTCTTTGATTTCCCCTCTTAATGTTTCTTCTACTTCAAGTTTTTTAACATTTCCATAGAACTTTTCAGACATATTAATTGTGTATGTTTTACTTGTTTCATCATATACACCATTAATTGATGCAAGTAAATTTTCTTTTGTTTCAGCTACTTCTTGAGCTTCTTTTTTAGTAGCAAAATTATAAGTACCAAGAAGTTTTCCATTTTCATCAATATATTTTACAGTAATTGTACCATCATGAGTTTCAACTAAATATCCTTTTGCAAGATTTGATTCACTTCTACTTTTTACACCACTAAATGTAAGTGACATATAGTTTACACCAAGATATTGATCTGTTGAATCTTGTCCTTCATAATAATTTGATCTAACTCTATGACCATGATAATGTCCAGCAAGTACTAAATCAACACTATATTTCTCAAATACACCCATTAATGTTTCATCACGGTCTTTATTTGATGTTTCATCTGCTTCATAGTAAATTGGTGTATGCATTATAGCAATACTATATCTATGTTCAACATTTTCTAATACCCATTGTAACCATTCCATCATTTCAAGACGACCAAGAACATATTCATTATCAATTAATATCATTAAAATATCATTATATACAAAATAGCTACTTAATCCAAGTTGTGTTGATGGACCATTATTAACTGTTGCATAGTGTGCTTTTTGATATCTACCATCTGATTGTCCAGTACCATCAATATAATATTCATGGTTTCCAGCAACACCAACTCTTACCATTTGTTTAAGTGATGTTGAATGTTCAAAGAAAACACTCCATGTATTTGCATTACCACCAGTATCAACGATATCACCAGCTGTTGCGATAAAATCAACATTTGTATTGTATTCTAAAATCTTTTGAATTAATCCTTCACTCATCTCAGAACCATGTGATTTAAATGAACCATCTTCTGCAGTTTGTGCATGATAATGTGTATCAGCAAGTACAATAAATGCTGAATCTGATCCATCATTTTTAGCAGTGCTAAAGTAATATGTTTCAGTATAAGTTCCATCACCTTTATTAATTCTATACATATAATCTGTATCAGGAGTAAGGCCAGTTAATGATACTCTCATTACGTTTCTTCCAAAGAATGGAACAACAACTTTATCAGTACCTTGAGTGAAATAATATCCTTCACCTGTTACTACTGTTACATTGTTAAAATCTGTATCTGTTGCAAGAGTATATTCAACACTTGTATAAATATTTCTTGTATGATAATTAATTTCAACTTCAGTAGATGCGTCTGTTCCATAACCAGTCATAATGTTAAATGCATCATATGCAACATCTTCAAGAAGTGGATGAAGTACTTTTATTGTAATAGTTGTACTTATATAGGCAAGTTCTTTTGAACTAATTCTAATATATACATATCCTTCAGAAATAGCGGTAAATGTTCCATCTTCACTAATTGTTCCATCTCCACCTTCTGCTTTAGTCATTGAATATGTTACTTCTTGATTAACTGTGCTTGGTAAAACTGTATGAGTTAATTTAATAGTTTCACCCATATAAACAGAAATACTATTACTTGGAACATCAACACTCGTAGGCATTGTAAGTGGATCTCCTTCTGTAGCATTACATACACTACATGTTTTTGCAACATAATAAGTTGCGTCAACCCATGTATGCCCTTTTTCAGGAACATCATTTTGTTTGTTTATAACAGTCTTACAAACTGAACAATGACTTCCTTCTGTTAAACCTTTTCTTGTACATGTTGCTTCAACTGCATCATCTTTTACTTCTGTATGTGGAAGAGGATTTCCTTCTTCAATATCACATACTAAACAGTGTTTTGGAGTTTTACATGTGGCATCAGACCATGTATGTCCATCTTTTTCACATTTAGTTTTTTTCTTACAACCTGTAAGACAAACTAAAAACACTAATAAAAATATAAAAGTTACTTTTAATATTTTTTTCATTTTTATTCACCTCTTTATTCTTTATTATTATAATACATTATTAAATTTTTTTCAATAATATAATAAAAAAACCATTCCTAATAGGAATGGTTTTATACTGCTTATTATTGATAATATTAATATTATCTGTTGTAGAATTCAACGATTAAGTTTTCACGAATTTCAGGTAAGATTTCGCTACGTTCTGGTAAACGAACATATGTACCTACACCTTTAACATCGTCGTAACTTACGAATCCTAAACGTGCAACTGTATTTTCTAAAGCTTCTTTAACGATTTGTAAGTTTTTAGAAGTTTCTTTTAATGCAATTGTTTGTCCAGGTTTAACTGTGTATGAAGGAATATCTACTTTTTTACCATCAACAACGATGTGTCCATGGTTAACTAATTGTCTTGCTTGACGACGAGTAGTCGCAAATCCTAAACGGTATACTAAGTTATCTAATCTTGATTCTAATAAGAATAAGAAATTTTCACCATGTTTACCTTCTAATTTTTCAGCTTTAACGAATAAGTTTCTGAATTGTTTTTCACTTACACCATAAGTAAAACGTACTTTTTGTTTTTCTTGTAATTGTTGTGCATATTCAGATAATTTAGCTCTTCTTTGTCCATGTTGACCAGGAGCATAATTTCTTTTTTGTAATTCTTTACCATTTTCTAAAACTGAATATTTTAATCTTCTTGATTGTTTCCAGCTTGGGCCAGTATAACGTGCCATGTTTTTTCTCCTTTTTATAGTCCGTAGACTTTTATTTTTATTGTGGATAAAAATTCAAATCAAATCTTTATATAGGTTATCCAATTATTTTCACCTAAGCAGCGAGATTACTCATATCCATATACCGTGATAATCTATCATTAAAAATCCTATGAATGCTGCATTTATCGCACCTTTACTATTATACTATATTTTTTGATTTTTGTCAATTTGTTTGTTTTATGAATATAGAGTGTTTTTTAGTTTTTTGGGTAATATAAAGTAGTCGTTTCTGACTTTGCAAATGCAGTTGTACGTTTTGCAGTTATTTCAAATTTATATATGTTACCTTCAATATAAATAATATCTGTTTGATAATATTGTGTTCCAACATATTCATTTGTTGCATCAATTACTTGCCATGGAACTATTGTTTCTTTTATAAGTTCATCGTTTTTATAAACAAGTAATGTATATCCTTCTTTTGCATATTCATTATTTTGCCATGTTAAATAAAAACAGTTTGATGATGTAGTTACTGTTACAACTGCATTAATAGGTTCTCCAAGTTTTACATCTTTACTACAAGCTTTATCAACAACGAAATATGCTATTATGCCAACTATTAATAATGTTACAGCAACTATTTCTTTTATTTTATGCTTTAATGATGGAGCTTTTGAAATAAGTTTTACTCTTTCTTCAATAAAATCAGTCATATTAGGTATGGCTACATTTACATCAATATTTTTTTGATCAAATTCAGTTACTTCCTCAATTACTTTTTTTATTCTTACCTCAGTATCTAAACTTTTTACTCCAAAGCCTCTTGCTTTTTTTGTATATGCAAGCACTATTCTTTGATAAGAATCACTAAGATAAGATATAGCTTCATTATTTTCTTTTATTAGTTCTTTATATCTTGTTTTGTTATCCATAATATCACCATTTATTATTATATCATATTTTTAAAAAAGATTCCAAAAAAAGAAACCTTAACGAGGTTTCTTTCTAAATTTTCTAGTAAGTTCAATAGCTAGTATAATACATACGTATCCAACTATATAAATTGGAGCAATAACCCATACTGTAAGTGGTGTATTAGGTATGACTGGTGCATACATATAAAATGGATTACTATAGTTAAATACAAATTTCATAAAAAAACCTAATAATAAATATCCTGAAAAACCAATTAATACTATATATGATTTTTTATAAGTAATATGAATATATTTAAACATCAGTATCAATATTACAAGTATCGCAGAAATTGTATGATGTAATAATCCAAATATTGTTGGTGGATATAAAAATGATGGATTTTGTCCTAAAAAGTCTGCATAAAATGTAACAATAGATCCACCTACTAATGATATTAACCAAGCAAAGTGTAAAACAATATTATCTTTTTTACCAAGTAATATAGATAATGATAACACATAACTTGATGTAGAACAAAATGTATCTGTTAATAATTTTGTCCAATCAGGTTTATCATATTCAAACACAAGCACAAGTCTATTTGTAAGAATTGTTAAAAATAATATTATTGCAACTATTTTAATTAATAATGTTTGTTGTTTTTCATCTTTTAAAAACTTCTTTGAAAGAAAAAAAATTAAAAACGCAATTACTAAACTCAATCCTATATATATTAAATGCTCTGTTCCGTATAACTTCACTCCCATATTAATCTCCTTAATTCTTTTTAATTATTATATAAT
>JAZKYN010000110.1:0-2658 GCA_045612145.1 Bacilli bacterium | reverse complement strand
TTTTGTTTTTAGATTGTTTGAAATATTTGCAGGAATAATTCTATTTGTTGATGAAGACATTTTGTTATTATCTTCATATTTATCAATAAAAGATAATATATCTTTTGTATGTGATACTTCTTCAATACAAGATGATATATATTCATCTTTATTTTTTATTACCGCACAATTATATTCTTTAAAGTTTTCTATGTATTTTTCAATTAATACTTTATTTGAATATTTAAATGACTTATGTAGTTTCTCTTTTAATTCTTCTTTTGTTTTTACTACTTCTATTCCAATACTAGATCCAAGATATGCAGGTTTTATAATAAATGGATAATCTAGTTTTATATCATCTTTTTCTGATAAAAGTATTTGATACTCTACATTATCTATTTCATATTTATCAAGTAGTGCTTTTGTTAGTGTTTTATCTTGGACGGTTGCAGAAGAAATTAATGAAGATGACGTGTATGTTGCATCAAACATATCTAAGTATGCTTGTATTGTACCATCTTCTATTCCATATCCATGTACTACTGGTATAAATACATCAATTGGATATAGTTTTTTTGGTTTTTTTATTTTATAATAATATACTTGTTTATTTTTATTTATTAGAGCAACTTCTTCTAAATCTGTGAATTTATTTGTTTTAAATGTTTCTATATTCTCTAAACATTTCCCTATATACATTTTATTGTTTTTATCTAAATAAAATATTATTTTGTTATATTTTGTATTATCTATATTTAAATATGCTTGTGAGCCTGAAATAAGCGATATTTCGCATTCTACACTTCTTCCGCCAATAATTATACCCACATTTATTAAATCATTCATTTAATCATACCTTTCTATTGTTTACTATGAATATTATATTAATAATATTTTAAAATAATGAAGGAATATTAAAAAAGAGGTTAAAATAACCTTTGGGTTATTTAACCTCTTCTTTTTTTACAACTATGTTTATTATTACTGTTTTATCATAATTTTTAAATTGTAGTTGATATATACCTGAAGTTATATCGTCACTTAAATACAATTTAAATGATTGACCGTTAACACTGCCTATTAATTTATTTCTTGAATAAATTTGATTTGTTTCAATAAGTCCATTAACTGTTTTCTTGTATGCAGTAAATTCTACTTCACTATCAATAGCATTCTTTAAATAGATACTTAAATTGATTTCATTTGTATTATAAAAATACTGTGTATCCATTTCAATTTTTAAACTTACATTTATTTCTTCTGTAATATCACATTCAATACCTAAGTCTTTGATATTTGTATTTACTAATATTGTTTCGTTAAAGTATTGTTCATCTGGTAAGTAACATAGTGTCGCAACATATTGTGCTAAATTATCTGATGTTTCTATTGTTCCTAAAACATTGATAATATCAACTATATATGTTCCATAATCAAGTATTGGAATTATTAAGTATTTGTTTCCATATTTTGGTAAATATGAACCTTCAAATTCAAATTCAATTCCATCAGGTAAATCTTCACCATTTATAGACTCGATTTTGATACCAATCGAACCACTCGAAAGTTGTGTGTTTATGTATGAATCATCAGACTCTAATTTAATTATTAGTTGTGATGGGTCTTTTGCAATATAACTTTCTTCAACGAATTCAACATCAAAGTTTTTAATACCTGTAGCTTCTACATTTACACTGTAGTTTCCTACTTTTGGAGCTGATCTAGAATATGTTGTAATATCGTTTAATGTTTCACTTTTTACATAGTCCATAATGTCTATGCCATTATAATTATGTTGTAAGATTATACTTCCATCATATATATTATCTATCAAACTTGTATAGTACTCTTTTGATACTTGTCCAAGGTCAAACATTAAGATTAATCTTTCTGTTACCCTTGATGCTTCTTGAGTATTGTATAGTTGTTTATATGTTGGTGTTGTTGTACTATCTTTTATCTTAGTTTCTGTTCCCATTAAATAGAACTCATCAAAATTAATCTCTTTTTCTGTACCTTGATATATATAGTAATAATATGTTGGTGTTAATCCTGATAAGTCAACTAATGTTATCTTTGTTCCCTTTGGAAGTAGTGTTGTATTTGTTTTATTATGAAGTTCTAATGTTAATGTTCTTCCATCATGTACATATTGATAATCACCTGATGCATTTTTTATTACTAGTATCTTTGTTTTATCATTTGGATCTAGTGTTAATGTTGGTGAAATTGATACACAATTTCCATCATCATCTAGTGTCATATAGTTTCCAAGTGTACTATCCATATAGTAACTATATCCTGTTAATGATATTCCCCATTTCATTGTTGCCATATCGATATTTGGGAAGGCACTTGGGATATATCTTGTTTGATATTCAAGTGTAAATGAAGAACCAAGTGTTATCATGATATCTGATGATGATGATAACCCTGTATAGTTTTTATTTGTTCCTGTATATATATTTTGTACTGGTACAAGTCTTACTATTGAGAATCCTATTTGATATGTAAGTGTTGATGTTCCTGAATGTTTCTTTGTAGTTGTGATGTTATTGTGTTCATCATATTCAAGTAAATCAATTTCAATTACAGCTTGCATATTTGTTGTTTCTGCGTTAACTTCTTTTGATTTATGTAATACTAAACTTACTTGGCTATTTGTTTGAGATACTA
>JAZKYN010000109.1:0-18437 GCA_045612145.1 Bacilli bacterium | reverse complement strand
CGAATAATTATTTTAAAAAAACAAACAATAATACTATATATAATAAATAATAATTTAATTAAATCACTCATATATAAATAGTGGTGATTTAATGCAAAAAAATAATATAAATAAAACTATACCAGAACCTTTAATGTTTATACATACTATATCTACACCAATTACAACTACTTCGTCAAAAAATTATTTTGATAGTAGAGATAATATTTCAAAAACAATTAGTGTTTCTAAAAAAGATACAATAGACTTATTGTTAATGAATAAGATAAAAAATATTGTACAAATGTATAAGCAAGGAAAAAGTGTAGATTGTTTAGTTGAAACAAAGAATAATTATTCGATTGAAGGCATTCCGTTTCAAATTGAACAAGATACTTTGTTAATTAAAAATAACAATCAAGAAATAGTAAATATAAAATTAAAGGAAATAAATGATATAGTAATTCTAAAAATATAAGAAAGAAGGAATAAAAATGCGTAAATGTGGAATTTTACTTCCAGTATCATCTCTTCCAAGTGAACATGGAATTGGTACATTTGGAATTGAAGCATACAATTTTATAGATTTTTTAAAACTTGCAAAACAAAGTTACTGGCAAGTACTACCACTTGGGCCAACATCATATGGGGATTCTCCATATCAATCATTTTCATCATTTGCAGGGAATCCATATTTTATAGATTTAAATATCTTAAAAGAAGAAGAATTATTAGAAAATGATGATTTAAGTGAAATATCAAAATTAGATGGTAATGTTGACTACGGAGCTCAATATTATTATAGATTTAATATTTTAAAGAAAGCATATAACAATTTCGTAAAAACGAAAGAATATAAAGAGTTTGTAAAGGAAAATAGTTATTGGCTTGATGATTACGCATTATTTATGACACTAAAAAAACAACATGATGATAAATCATGGAATAATTGGGATAATGATTATAAATTCTATAATAAAAAAGTATTATCAAAATTCTACAAAGAAAATGAATATGATGTAGATTTTTGGAAATTTATTCAATTTGAATTTAATAAACAATGGTCAAAACTAAAAGAATATGCAAACGAAAGTAATATTGAAATTATAGGTGATATTCCAATCTATGTTGCATATGACAGTGCAGATGTATGGTCAAATGTAACAGAGTTTCAATTAAATGATGATTTAGAACCAATTGATGTTGCAGGATGTCCACCAGATGCATTTTGTGAAGATGGTCAATTATGGGGGAATCCACTATATAATTATAAATTAATGAAAGAAAATAATTATAGTTGGTGGGTAAAAAGAATGAACAAAGCAAGTGAACTATATGACATTGTTAGAATAGATCACTTTAGAGGTTTTGAAGCATATTACTCTATTCCATACGGTAGTGTTAACGCAAAAGTAGGTAAATGGAAAAAAGGTCCTGGATATGATTTATTTAAAACAATTGAACAAGAAGTTCCAAATGTTAAAATAATTGCTGAAGACTTAGGATTCTTAACAGAAGGTGTTTATAAACTTTTAAAAAGAACAGGTTACCCTGGTATGAAAATACTTGAATTCGCTTTCGATTTAAAAGGTGATAGTGAATATATGCCTCATAACTACACACCAAACTGCGTAGTATATACAGGTACTCATGATAACTTACCTCTTCGTGCTTGGTATAACGAACTAACAGAAGAAGAAAAACATTATGTAAAAGAATATCTAATGTTAACTGATGAATCAAAAGTATGTGATAGTATGATTAGAATTGCTCTTGCAAGTATTGCAAATTATGCGATAATTCCATTACAAGATTATTTAGGACTTGGTGAGGAAGCAAGAATCAATACTCCATCTACTGCTGAAGGAAACTGGACATATAGAATAAAGAAAGAATATATTTCTGATGAACTTGCATTATACATTGCATTTTTAACAAAATTATATCGTAGAACAAATATTATAGAAGAAGAAAAAACTATGTAAACTTACATAGTTTTTTTACATTTTATGGTATAATATATATAAATGAGGTGATAAAATGTTTAGAAAATTTTGTTCATATTATAAACCACATAGAAAACTATTTTATTTAGATTTATTTTGTGCACTTTTACTTTCTGCAATTAATCTAATATATCCATTAATTGCAAAATATATAATGAATGAACTTGCAGGGGATGAATCAAAAATAAAATTAATTGTTATTCTTGGTGTTGTACTTTTATTAATATATTTAATTAAAGCAGGATTAAACTTTGTTATTCAATACTGGGGACATATTGTTGGTGTTAGAATCCAAGGTGATATGAGAAAGGAAATGTTTGAACATTTACAAAAATTACCTTTCAGTTTCTTTGATGAGAATAAAACAGGAACAATAATGTCAAGATTAATTAATGACCTTCAAGATATTTCAGAACTTGCGCATCATGGACCAGAAGATATTTTTATCGCGACAATAACTTTACTTGGATCATGTGCATTAATGATTTTCTCTGTTAATCCATATCTTGCGTTAATTTCATTTTCAGTAGTGCCTATTATTGTCGTATATGCAATAATTACAAGAAAGAATATGAGAAATGCGTTCAAAAAAACAAGAGAAGAAACTGCTGTAATAAATGCACAAGTTGAAAGTAGTGTATCTGGTATTAGAGTATCTAAAGCATATACAACAGAAGTTTATGAAAACGAAAAATTTGAAGCATGCAATGGTGCATTTAAAAAAGCAAAAGCTGGCCAATATAAACAAATGGGTATATTTGGTTCAGGAATGACATTCTTTACAGATTTCCTATATTTATTAGCTTTAATTAGTGGTGGTATTTTCTATAGTAAAGGAATTATTGATGAACCATCATTTACAGCATACATTTTATTTACAACAAACATTATCACACCAATTAGAACAATAGTAAATATCTTTGAACAAATTCAAAATGGTATGACTGGATTCTCAAGATTCATTGATATTATTAATACACCAGTAGAAGTTGAAAATCCAAATGCTATTGAAATTGACAACTTTAAAGACCAAATTTGTTTTGATAATGTAAGCTTCAAATATTCAGAAGATAGTGATAGCTTAGTTTTAGAAAAACTATCTTTCAATATTAAAAAAGGATCAACTGTTGCTCTTGTAGGACCTTCTGGTGGTGGTAAAACAACAATATGTCATTTACTTCCGAGATTCTATGAATTAACAGATGGATCAATTACAATAGATGGAATTGATATCAAAGATTTATCAAGATATTCATTAAGAAAAAATATTGGAATTGTGCAACAAGATGTATTCTTATTTGCTGGAACAATTAGAGAAAATATTGCATATGGTAAAATAAACGCAACAGATGAAGAAATATTAGATGCAGCAGAAAAAGCAAATATATTAGAATTTATTAATAGTATGCCTGATGGGCTTGATACATATGTTGGAGAACGAGGTGTAAAATTATCAGGTGGTCAAAAACAAAGAATCTCTATTGCTAGAGCATTCTTAAAAAATCCTCCTGTATTAATTCTAGATGAAGCAACATCAGCACTTGATAATGTAACAGAAATGCAAATCCAACATGCACTTGATGAACTAAGTAAAGGAAGAACTACACTTGTTGTTGCACATAGATTATCTACAGTTAAAAATGCAGATAATATTATTGTTATTGATAAAACAGGAATTATTGAAGAAGGTAACCATAATGAGTTAATTGAAAAAAATGGAGTTTATGCAAACCTATATCAATATCAATTTAAAAATTAACAAATTAATAGTAAAAAAAATATAAATAGTGTAAAATAAATAAGTGGTGGTGATTATAATGAAATTAGAACCTATTATTATTTCATTACTTGATACAGATTTATATAAATTTAACATGCACCAAGTAATGTTTCATAAACATACAGATTTAATTGGAGAATACCATTTTAAATGTAGAAATACAAAAATCGTATTTACAAAAGAAATGTTTGATGAAATAAACGCACAAATTGATCATTTATGTAGTCTAAAATTCACAAAAGAAGAACTTACTTATTTAAGAAATATTAGATATATTAAAGATGACTATGTAGAATTCTTAAGAATTTGGAGACCTTTAAGAGATTACGTTGAAGCATCTCTTTCAGATGAAGGAGAACTATCAATAACAATTAAAGGACCAATGTTTGCGGCTACACATTTTGAAATATATTTACTTGAAATAGTAAATGAAGTTTATTTTAGATTCCAATATGATTATGAAGAACTTCTTGCTTCAGCGAGATCACGTTTAGAACAAAAAGTAAAGAAAATAAACGATGGAGTTTATACATTTAAATTTGCTGAATTTGGATGTAGAAGAAGATTATCAAGAGATTGGCAAGAAGAGGTAATTTCAACATTAGTTAAGACAGGCAAATGTGTTGGAACATCAAATGTATATCTTGCAAAAAAATTAAACATTAAACCAATTGGTACATATGCACATGAATTTGTACAAATGTATCAAGGTATTTCAAAAATTCCTCTTGCATATACAAACTATTATGCAATGAAAGACTGGTTCAATGAATATAATGGTGATAATGGTACTGCATTAACAGATACTCTTACAACTGATCTATTTTTACTTGATTTTGATTTCTTACAAGCATCAACATATACTGGTTTAAGACATGACTCAGGCGATCCATTTATTTGGGGAGATAAGATTTTAAATCATTATGCAAAACTTGGAATTGATCCAAAAAATAAAACTTTATTATTTAGTGATAGTTTAGATTTTGATTATGCAGAAAAAATCTATCAATATTTTAAAGATAGATGTAAAGTATCATTTGGTATTGGAACATACTGTTCAAATGATACACATGTAGAACCATTAAATATTGTAATAAAATTACAATATGTTAATAATAGACCAGTTGCTAAACTTTCAGATGTTAAAGGAAAAACAATGTGTAAAGATACAGTATACCTTAAACATTTAGAAGAAAGTGTAAACTATAGAGTAAGGGTTGAAAAAGAATAATATGAGAGTATTAATTGTTGTTGATATGCAAAATGATTTTATTGATGGAAGTTTAGGATCTATTGAAGCTAAAAAGATTGTTCCAAATGTAATTAATAAAATCAAAGAATACGAAAATGAATTAATATACTTTACAAAAGATACACATTTTGAAGATTACTTAGATACCCCAGAAGGAAAAAAACTTCCTGTAAAACACTGTATTAAAGGAACAACTGGATGGAATATTCCAAATGAAATATTAGGTAATAATAAAAATGTTATTGAAAAATATACATTTGGATCTGTAGAATTATTTGAAAAACTAAAAGAATTTAATAATATTGAATCTATTGAGTTAATTGGTTTATGTACAGATATTTGCGTTGTAAGTAATGTATTACTTGCAAAAGCATTTTTTCCAAATATACAAATAATAGTTGATTCAAAATGTTGTGCAGGGGTAACACCACAGTCACATCAAAAAGCGCTTGATACAATGCAAATGTGTCAAATAGATATTAAATAAGGAGATAATTATGAATACAAAATTAGAACAATATTGTTACCACAACAAATTAGAAATTTATGGTAATATCGGCTATGGAACATATAATGGATATGAAATGAATATATCTTATGTTGCATTAGATAATGTAACACCAATTCATATTCATATATCTTTTCATGCGAATATTCAAAATAAAAAAGCAATATATCAAAGAATCGTTCAACAAAGAGTTAAATTTTTAAAAGTTGAACTTGATGAATTTGGTGTTTCTCTTGGATTAAATGGATTTACATTAAATTCTATACTAAATAATTTAAATAACACGCTTGATTTAATAACAGATATTATTAAAGAAAACAATGGTAAAAATTCTGAATACTGCCCAATTTGTGGAAAAGAATTCAGTGATGAAGCAAAAGTGTATGATGTTAAAAATATAAAAGTTAAATTAGACCCTGAGTGTGTAAATAGCATAAATGAGGCAATTGAAGAAGGAAATAAAAACTTTGAAGAAGCTCCTAATAATTATGGTAAAGGAGTAGTAGGTTTATTACTTGGTGCTTTAATTGGAGCTGTAAGCTATGTTATATTATTTATGTTAGGTTTTATTTCAGCAATTAGTGCATTCTTATCAATTATGTTAGGATCATTATTCTATAAAAAATTTGGAGGTAAACCAAATAAAGTTATGGTTGTTATGGCGGCATTAATTTCTGTTGCTTCACTATTGCTTACTGTATTTGTATTATATATGAATGCAGCAACAATTTTAGCACCTGAATACGGCTTTTCAACAACAGGGATGGCTGCATTTTCAGATATGATGACTGTTAGTGAATTTTCAACTGAATTTACTTCTAACTTATTAATGACTATTTTATTTACAGCTTTAGGTGCTGGATTTGAAATTTATAATTTATCAAAAAAAGTTCAAAGAGTACAAAAAATTAACAAATAAAAAAATCTCTTCTAAGGAAGAGATTTTTATTTGTTTTGTAGTTTTTCAATCATAGACATTAACATGCCAAATGCAATATTATTATGCCCACCTTCTGGAACAATAATATCTGCATGTTTCTTTGATGGTTCAACAAATGCATGATGCATTGGTCTAACAGTATCCATATACTGTTCAACAACTGATTCAAGAGTTCTACCACGATCACTCATATCACGTTTTAATCTTCTAATGAATCTGATATCATCGGCAGTATCAACAAAGATTTTAACATCATATAAAGGTAAAAGTTTATCAAAGGCAAAAGCCATAATACCTTCAACAATAATAATGTTAGATGGTTTTACAACTTCATATTCTGCCATTCTTGAATGTGTAACGAAGTCATAAATTGGTTTATTAATAGAACGACCTTCTTTTAATTCGTTTAAGTGTTCCATAATATAATCTATATCATAAGAATCTGGATGGTCATAGTTTAACATTCCAGTTTTACTTCTAACAACTTTATCCATATTAAAATAATAGTCATCTAGTCTAATTAAAGAAACTGAACCATTTTTAGATGCTTCATCATAAAGTCTTTTTGCTATTGTTGTTTTTCCTGATGCAGTTCCCCCTGCTATTCCTATAATTGTTGGTTTCATAAATACTCCTTGAAATTTAATTCTCTTTATTATATCACAAAAATGAAAAAAATGTTGAATTTAAGTATATGATTTTTACATTCTCGTTTTTCTTTATTTTTTTTAATAAAAGAGTATAATATTAATAAGAGGTAATAGAATATGAAAAAACTAGAACAATTAAAGAATTACTTATTAACAACATTAGAAGCAAAAGTAGATGTTAAAAACATTGAACTTTTTGGTTATCAATATAAGTATAATAAAGATATTATTAAAAGTGTATCAAAATATTGGTTTAAAGAACATACTATTGAAGAAATGATTGCTCCACTAAACACTGAATCTGAAAATGACAATAGACCTGGAACAATCAAAGAATCAACACAATATGTTGTTGTTCATGATACTGCATCATCAGCTCCAACAGCAAATGAATATGCACATGCAAGATATGTAACAAACGGTGGAGGAGGAACAAGTTGGCACTATAGTGTTGGTGATAATGCATCAATTCATCAAATTCCGGATAATGAAGTCGCATATCATGCAGGAGATGGTCTTGCTGTAAGATTTGAACTATTAAGAACAGGAGTATATGGAACAAATAAAAATCCATCGATTGAATTAAAACATGGATATTATTACATTGATAATCAAAAAAGTAACATACCTACTCCAGTAGTAACTTTTGTAAATAATGGTGAAAAACTAGTATATGCATCAGATGGTATATTGATGGGGACAAAAGCACCAGAAGGTGCAAAAGAAGGTGATGCATATGAAGTATCAACTAAAGATATAAATGATGCAGGTTTAAGAATTGATTTGATAGATGGTGAATATTATATGGCACCTACATATTTCAATTCTACATATAAGAAGATTGCAAATCGTGGTGGAAATAGAAATTCAATTGGAATAGAAACAATGATTAATGAAGGTTCAAATCCAATTAGAACATGGCATAGATGTGCGAAACTTGTTGCACACTTATTAGTTAATAATAATCTTGATGTAACTCGAGTAAAACCACATCATTTCTTTTCAGGAAAAGACTGTCCTATGACACTTAGAAGAAATAACTTATATGGTTATTTTATGGACTGCGTTTATGCAGAATATGAGATTTTAACTAAATATAGTGATGTAGAAATTACATTAAAACCACTATCGACAGGATTAAATGAGGAAGGACTAATTGAACTTGAAAATGTTCAAAATGAAGTTAAATATTTAATTATACTTAAAAAAGATAATGAAACTTTAGAATTTGAATATACTACACAAGTTCAAAAATAAACGAAATGAGTATTATAATAACAGGCTCTACAGGCCATATAGGAAATAATATAGCAAGATATCTTGCAGAAAAAAATGAAGATATTGTTTTACTTGTAAGAAGAATAGATAAATCAATTGAAGACATTAATGCAAAGAAAATATTAGGTAATGTTTTTGACAAAAACTTCTTAGAAGATAACATAAAAGAAGGTGATGTTGTAATACATCTTGCTGGAGTAATTGATATTAAAAATAATAAAAAAGAAGAAACTTTAAAAATAAACTACGAAGGAACAAAAACATTACTTGATGTTTCAATAAAAAATAAAGCAAGTAGATTTATTTATTTTAGTACAACAGATTGCATTCTAAAAGAAAATGAAATTATTAAAGAACCTGCTACTATGTATCCTGAAAAACTTCCAGATAATTACAATCATTCAAAAGCACTTGCGACAAAATATGTAATGGATATGCGAAATGAAAATAAAGATATTATGATAAATATTTTATATCCATCAGCAGTTATTGGTATTAACGATTATAAGCCTTCTGCAATCGGTAAAGTTGTAAAAGATATAATTGATAACAAAATGCAATTTGGTATTAAAGGGGGATATAACTTTGTTGATGTAACTGATATAAGTGAAGCTACATATAATTTATTACAATTAAAAAACAATGAAGATTATTTATTAACAGGTAGATATGTTTCAATTATAGAATTTTATAAAATAGTAAATAAAGTGTTAAATAAAAGAAAAACAACTATAAAAATACCACTGTTTTTAGTTTATCCATTTATACCTTTTGTTCCGTATTTATCTAAATTTGTCATTAAAACAATTAATCAAAATCCAAACTTTGATAATTCTAAATTTAAAGATTTATTAAATAAAGATATAACAAAATTCGAAGACACAATAAAAAATACTACTGAATTTTTTAAAAACAACTAACAAGGAGAAAATATGAAATACATACGTTTAGCTAAAGAATATGATTTAGTTGTAGGAGATAGATTTGAATTATTTTATAGAGGAGTAATTTGTTTAAATAACCCTTATGAATATCAAATATTCGTAAGATGTAATAAAGGAAATCCTCTTCCAAGATACTATACATTTACTCCGAAACCAACAGATGTTGGAGAATATGAATTAACAATCAGTTTAATTGATAATAATTTATCAGTAATTGAAGAAGCAAAAACAACTTTAAAAGTACATATGCCAAAAGAATCTGCAAAGAAATTAAATGTATTATGCTTTGGTGATAGTATAACATTTAATGGTGTATGGCCTTCAGAAGGATATAGAAGATATTCTTGTGAAGGAGGAGAACCAGTTGGTAATGGATTTAAAAACAAATTAAATATGCTTGGTACATGTAAAAAAGAAGTAGAAAATGAAACAATTGGATATGAAGGATATGGTTCATGGACATGGAGATCATATGCAACAAATGATAATGTATCTATGACATCACCAGTTTGGATTACAGTTGATAAACATAATTTTGATGAAAATGATCAACATAGTGTTTGGAAAAATAATAATATGTTGTGGGTTTTAGAAAGTATCTTGCCTAATAAACTTAAATTTAAAAGAGGACAAGGGAATAATACTCCTAGTCCAAAAATATTAGAAACTTTTGAACATGTTGAAGGTGGATTCCATAATGAACCTATTGAAGTAAAAGGATATGAATTCGAACTTAGTAATCCTTTCTGGAATAAGGAAATTGATGATATTGATATAAAAACATATGTCAACAAACTTGGAGAAAATAATCTTGATCTAGTTTACGTAATGTTAACATGGAATGGATTATATATTCCATATAATACTAATTTTAATCATCACTTTGACTATGCAAAACAAGTGTTAAGAAAAATTCATAGTGATTTTCCAAATGCTCATATAACAGTAATGGGAATTCAAGTATGTTCTGTAAATGGCGGTATTGCTTCAAATTATGGCGCTAATGGTCCATATAGTGATACATTTGGTACAATAACTACATGTTTTAATTATAATGAACAATTAGAACAATTAGTATTATCTGATGAGTTTAAAGAGTATTGTAGATATGTTGATACAAAAGCAATGTTCGATAGTGAATACAATATGCCAGCTGTTGAAATGCCAGTAAATGCTAGAAGTAAAAAAACAGAACTTGTTGGAACAAACGGTGTACATCCTAATATGGATGGTTATTTCCAACTTGGAGATGTGTTCTATAGAGCCCTTGTAAGAGACATTAATGATTTAGAAAAGTAAAATACCTATTTTAAATAGGTATTTTTTAAATGTAAAATAGTTTTAAAATTTAGAAAAAAAGTGTATAATATATAAAGTAAAAAAAGGGTGATTATATATGAATACAAAAAATAGAAAAATATTAATAAATATGTGCTTAATAGGATTATTTAGTGCACTTTGTTATGTAGGGGTATTAATTAATATTCCAATTCCATCTCCTCTTGGAAAACCAATGATTCATTTAGGTAACTTGGTTGTTGTAATTGTGTCATTATTATTTGGAGGAGTTGTTGGTGGTGTATCTGGTTCAATTGGAATGGGTCTTTACGATATTATAAACGGATATGACATTTGGTCAATCTCAAGAACTGTTATTTTAAAACTTGCAATTGGTTTAATTGTTGGTTTTGTATATCACAAATTAATTAAAAAAGAATCTAAAACTCCATTATTTGTTTTATTTATTACAGGAGGTTTCTTAACTATTCTTGGTGGAACATTCTTAATTCTTGCTACAATTAATAATGGATCATTTACAGTTGAAGCAATTAATAAAACAATAACAATTACATGGCCAGTATATACATTTACTTTAATAATGGGACTATTCTTATTATTTGTTGGAATACTTTCTTCAAAATTCCCTTACAAATTACAAGCTGCATCAATTGCGACAAGTCTTGCAATCTGTGCAAATATTTTAGGAGAGTTTATTTACAAAGTTTTAAAACAAATGGCACTTGGAGGAACAAACTTTATTCATTCTGTTTATTTAGGATTTACAAGTTTACCAAGTACTTTAATCAATGGTGGAATAACATTATTTGTTGTTTTATTAATATTTATACCAATTGAGACTGCAATTTTAAAGAAATATAAACGTCAATAATTGACGTTTTTTCTTTTTTTAACAATAATAAATAAAAGTCATATTATAATAAGAGGGGGTGTAATATGACTTACTATCTGAAAATGACATTATATGCAACTCTATTTACATGGCTAGTAACAGCACTTGGAGCACTTACAGTGTTTTTGTTTAAAAAGATATCAAATAAACTAATGGCTTTTATGTTTGGTTTTGGTGCTGGAGTAATGATTGCTGCATCTATATTTAGTTTAATAATTCCCGGAGTTGACCTGGCCAATGAAATGAATCAAATAGGTTAT
The DNA here is from genome assembly GCA_045612145.1 of Bacilli bacterium. GTDB lineage: Bacteria > Bacillota_I > Bacilli_A > ML615J-28 > CAG-313 > CAG-313. The sequence continues at coordinate 6,649 of JAZKYN010000109.1, read as the reverse complement.
ATTGTAATAGGAATTGGAGTATTACTCGGAGGAGTAGTAATATTTCTACTTGACCTATTTATAGATAAAAATATAACAACAACCAAAATATCAAAAAACAAAATATTATTAATACTTGCAATAACGCTTCATAATATTCCAGAAGGAATGGCAATTGGTGTTGCTTTTGGTGCAGCAATGAATGATACTGGGCTTTCATTATTAAATGCATGGGGACTTGCTCTTGGAATTGGGATACAAAATTTCCCTGAAGGAATGGCAGTAAGTTTACCATTAAAAACAGAAGGAATGAAAAAAAGACATGCGTTCTTTTTTGGTCAGTTTAGCGGAATGGTAGAACCTATTAGTGCAATAATTGGATTTTTATTAATAAGTATTGTAAAAACAATACTACCTTTTATATTAGGGTTTGCGGCTGGAGCCATGTTATATGTTGTTGCTGATGAATTAATACCATCATCAAAGATTTCAAAAGATTCAAAGTATGGAACATTTGGTGTATTAATTGGATTTGTTGTAATGATGGTTTTAGACATTGCATTAAGTTAAAAAACTGCTTTATAAGCAGTTTTAAAAATGAGTATATGGCTAAGATAGTACCAGTAGTATTGTGTACTACTGGTACACACTTTGATTAAATTAACTGATTACATAAAGTTTCACAGTTAATAGGATCAAAACATTGAACAGCAGCAATACAACTAATTCTTACTACAATAGTATATGTAGTACAAGTTACTTCACCAGTTGTTTCATCAGCAACTAATAATCTTAATACTACAGTTTCATCATTTCTAACTTCCTCAACTCTAAATAGATTTGCAGTTACATCATTAGCAGTAACTTCAAATCTTGTACCGTTATTGCAGAAGTAAATAGCAATAGGTTTAGTGTTATACATTGCAGAAATCATACAATTATCACATTGATTAGCAGCATTAGCAATGATAGCTTCTTTTTGAAGTTGATCGATTCGTTTTAATAATTGAGCAATAGTACCATTGTTAGTAGTAGTTGTATTAGTAGTAGTTGTTCCAGTTACGCAGCAAGCCATATTCACACCTCACTTTCATTATATACTATGAATAAAAAAATAAAATGTATAGTTTTATTACCTAGATAATCAAAATAAGTTACTTGCAAAAAAATGCGTTTTATTGTATAATATATAAGAAGGAAGGTATGTATTATGCATTTTTTAAGTTTATTATCAGACCCTCAAATGAGATTAGTATTCTTTATCGTATTTGGATGTTGCTTTATTCCAATTTTCCTTATGATAATGGTAGTTTTCTTTAAAATGGTATTTAAACACCATAAAAAAATGAGAACGGCTTCAAAAAAAGCAAAATCTGATTATTTAGAATATTTTGGTGAAGATAATGTTTTAAGTGTATCAAAAAATTTATCAAGAGTAACAGTAGAAGTAAAAGATGTTAACTTAGTAAATTTAACTGCTTTAAAAGAAAAAGGTATTGGCGTGATGATTACAGGAAATACTATTAAATGTTCATCACAAGAATTTGCTGATCAAATTGAAGGATAATAAAAGTCATTACTAAGTTTAAACTTAGTAATGACTATTTAATTATAAATTATTTATAAACTTATTTACCAATTGGTTTTTAAATTCACTATCTGAGGAATTCCAAATAACCTCAAATATTACACCAAGTCCAGGTAAAACTTTATCTTCATCAATAGATGTTGATTCTTCAATTGTTTGATAAATATTTTTATTAGTTAAATCTTTTAAATTATTTTTAACTGCTTGTCTTAAATTTATATTCATAATAAACCTCCTAGTTTTATTATGAATTAAAAATATTAATTTATACTAAGAAAGGACTAATTATGAATTTTGAACATATCGTATATAAAAATAAAGATGAAATTGTAAAAACTTTACAAGAATTATTAAGAATACCAAGTGTACTTGATTTTTCAACAGCAACTAAAGAAATGCCATTTGGTAAAAATATAAATGATGCATTAGAATATATGTTAAATCTTGGAAAAAAAGATGGATTTGATATTATTAATGATGAAGGTTATGCAGGTGAAATTACATATAAAGGTGCTACAGAAAATTCAGTAGGAATTTTATGTCATTTAGATGTTGTACCAGAAGGTAATAACTGGACATATCCTCCATATGAAGCAAGAATAGTTGATGACAAAATTTATGCTCGTGGAACAGAAGATGATAAAGGCCCAACAATTGCTTGCTACTATGCATTAAAATTTATTAAAGAAGCTGGAATTAAATTAAAAAATACAATCAAAATAATTCTTGGAACAGATGAAGAAACTGGATGGCGTGGTGTTGCACACTATTTAGAAAAATATCCTAATCCATCAATTGGGTTTGCACCAGACTGTAACTTCCCACTTGTATATGGTGAGAAAGGAAGAATGTCGTTTGATTTAAGTTTTAACAATTTTGAAGATGATGTTGTTGAATCTATCAAAGGTGGAGAAAGATATAATGTTGTAATGGATCATGTTGAAGCGGTTTTAAAAGTTAATCTTGAAAAAGAATTTAATGATTACTTAAAAGAACATAGTTTAATCGGTTCAGTTAATAATAATGTATATGTTATTGAAGGTGTTGCTGCTCACGCAATGGAACCTCATAAAGGAATTAATGCTGGAACACATATGTGTAATTTCTTATCTAAATATTCAAAACATCCTCTTGTATTATTCACAACAAAATATTTACATGATAGTCCATTCTTTGAAAAAATGGGCCTTGACTATGACGATTATGAAATGGATAAAATTACTGTTAATGTTGGTATAATGGATATTAACAATAATAAAACAAGATTAACACTAGATAGTAGATTTCCAGTAAGATATGATATGGATAAATTTAATAAAGTGTTTAACGAATTATTAAATGAGTTTGGTATTAAAATTGATGCTAATACATTAAAAGAACCTCATTATGTATCACCTGACGATGATCTAGTAAAATTATTATATCAAGCATATGTAAAAAACACTGGTGATACAGAACATAAACCATTCACTATTGGTGGTGGAACATATGCAGGTATTTTAAATAAAGGTGTAGCATTTGGTATGTTATTCCCTGGAGATGAAGAACTTGCTCATCAAAGAAACGAACATATTAAAATTGAAAGTTTATTAAAAGGAATATTAATTTATATTGATGCAATATTATTATTAGGAGAAGTAGATGCGTAGAAGAAATGTAAAAAATGCAAAACAAAGAGTTGAATCTCATCCTGAACTTGTAATTTTAAATCCAAAAGATCACAAAGGGAAATGGAATACATTATTTAAAAATGATAATCCAATATATTTAGAAATAGGTATGGGAAAAGGTAAATTTTTACTTGAACATGCAAAAACTAATCCTAACATAAACTATATTGGTTTAGAAAAGTTTGATAGCGTAATTGTTCAAGCTGTTGAAAAAATTTATCCATGTAATTTAAATAATATTTTATTATTAAATGTTGATGCAGAAGAATTGCTTGATATTTTTGATGAAAATGAAATCTCAAAAATATTCTTAAATTTCTCTGATCCATGGCCAAAAAACAGACATGAAAAAAGAAGATTAAGCCATGCTAATTTCTTAAATAGATATCAAAAAATCTTAAAAGGCGATATTGAAATGAAAACTGATAACAGAGAATTGTTTGAATTTAGTTTAATGTCATTCAATGAAAATAAATGGAAATTTGAAGAATTATCTCTTGACCTACATCATAGAAATGAAGATGAGAAAATTATCACAACTGAATATGAAGATCGCTTTACAAGTAAAGGTAATGTAATATACTTTGTAAGAATAAAAAAGGAAAATAACTAGTATGAAAGGTATAATTTTACTAGCAAATCACTTTGAAGATGTTGAAGCGCTTATTACAATTGATATGTTAAGACGTGCTAAAATTACAATTGATTTAGTAAGTATGACAAAAGAAAAAACACTTACTACACAATCAAATATCAAGTTATTTGCTGATTATCTATTAGAAGAAGTTAACTATAATGACTATGATTTCTTAGTAATTCCAGGCGGAAAAGCGGTCTTTGAAACACATCTGAAATCAGATTTAACAAAGAAAATTGTTAATGATTTTAATGATAAAAATAAGCTTATCGCAACAATTTGTGCAGCTCCATCAATCCTTGGAACTATGGGATTATTCAAAGATTTAGAGTATGTTTGCTTCCCTGGATGTGATGATATTGTAGTAGATGCTAAGTATGTAAACAAAAATGTTGTTGTTACAAAAAACTATATTTCATCTAAAGCAGCCGGTACTACATTTGACTTTGCTTACGAAATTATTAAATATTTAGTAGGTGAAGAAACTGCAAAAAATGTTTTATCAAATGTTTATTATATAGGAAATAATCGATAAATAAAAAAGATTCAAACTATTATAGTTTGAATCTTTTGTTTTATTAAATTATCTATTTAAGATGTATTTTGTTAATTGAACAGGATCAACAATTTTACCATCTTTATAAACACGCATATTTCCAGATGCGATTTCATCAATTAAAATAACCTCGTTATTATTGTATCCGAATTCAAATTTAATGTCCCATAAAGCAAGACCAATTTCTTTTAAATCTTTTGCAATAATATTTGTGATTTTTAATGTTTGTTCTTTCATGCTTTCAAATAGTTCATCACTCATAACACCAAGAGCAACTAATCCTTCTTTGGTTACAAGTGGATCACCTTTTTCATCATTTTTGAAAGTACATTCAACGTATCCACCTTCAAGTGGTGTACCATCTTTAATATATTCTCCATATCTTCTGATAAAACTTCCAGTAGCAACTAATCGACAAATAACTTCTAAACCATGACCGAATACAGTTCCTGGTAATACTTCCATAGTTGATTCTTCGATATTTGCGTTTACATAGTGTGTTTTAATTCCTGCATCTTTTAACATTTCAAAATAATAAATAGAAGTTTTTAAATTTTCTCTTCCGATTCCTTCAATTGTTAAACCAACAGTGTTTTCTCCTGGGTCAAACACACCATCTTTTCCTGTACAATCATCTTTAAATTTAAGAAGTACATTCCCATTTTCTAAGCTAAATACGTCTTTTGTTTTTCCTGTGTATAGTTTTTTCATACTTAATCTCCTCATTAAAAATACGATAATATTGTATCACAAAGTTTTTTATACAGCAAGAATTTAAATATTTTTTATTTATAACTTTAAATGCTTGAATAAAAAAATATTTTAATGTATAATATACATAGTTATACAACTGACGGAAAGTGGAGTGCACCACATGGGAGTATAATGGAAAAAAGTCGACCGTCTGGGCAATATCCATAAGTGGTATTACGCCCATTTTTATTTTTTTAGAAACATTTAGGAGGAATTATGAAAATTGCAGTAGTTATGGGTTCAAAAAGTGATTTAAATAAAGTAGAACCTGCAATTAATATTTTAAAAGAATACGGTGTAGAAACAATTGTACGTTGTTTATCTGCTCACAGAGCACATAAAGAACTTGTTAATTTTATTGATGAATGTAATAAAAATGATACAGAAGTAATTATTGCGGCAGCAGGTATGGCAGCAGCACTTCCAGGTGTAATTGCGGCTCAAACAGTAATTCCTGTTATTGGTGTTCCAATCAGTGGTGCAAATTTAGAAGGTATGGACGCGTTACTTTCAATAGTACAAATGCCTTCTGGAATTCCAGTTGCAACAGTTGCTATTGATGGTAGTAAAAATGCGGCATATTTAGCTCTTGAAATTTTAGGAATTAAATATCCAAAATTAAAAAATAAATTAGTAGATTTAAGAAAAAATATGGAAGCAGAAGCATTAAAAGCCGATGCAGAAGTAAACAGTAAATTTTAATAGGAGGATAATATGAGTAATAAATATCGTGAAGCTGGTGTAGATTTAGAAGCAGGTTATGAGTCTGTAAGAAGAATTAAATCACACGTTCAAAGAACAAAAGTATTAGGAGCAGTAGATTCAATCGGTGCCTTTGGTGGTATGTTTGATTTAAGTTTATTAAACATGAAAGAACCAGTTTTAGTATCTGGCACTGATGGTGTTGGAACAAAACTAATGATCGCTTTTGAATGTGATAAACATGATACAATCGGAATTGATGCAGTGGCAATGTGTGTTAATGATGTATTAGTTCAAGGTGCAGTACCGCTATTTTTCTTAGATTATCTTGCTGTTGGTAAAAACTATCCTGAAAAAATAGAACAACTTGTAAAAGGTGTTGCTGATGGATGTGTCTTAAGTGAATGTGCACTTATCGGTGGCGAAACTGCAGAAATGCCTGATATGTATGATGTTAAACATTATGATATTGCAGGATTCTGTGTAGGTGCAGTTGAAAAATCAAAACTATTAGATGGCCAAAAAATTGAAGAAGGGAATGTATTAATTGGTCTTCCTTCATCAGGATGCCATTCAAATGGTTTTTCACTTGTTAGAAAAGTTTTAATTAAAGATGCTAAACTTGATTTAAATGAATTCTATCCAGAATTTAATCAAACTTTAGGAGAAGAACTTTTAACTCCAACAAAAATATATGTAAAAACATTAAAACATTTATTTAAAAATAACGTTGAAATTAACGGAATGTGCCATGTAACAGGTGG
>JAZKYN010000108.1:0-17467 GCA_045612145.1 Bacilli bacterium | reverse complement strand
TTTTCTATATAAAATAAAATTTTATCATATGTTATCATTCCTTTACCTATTGATACACTCATGAATTTTGCAGGCAAAGCTTTATAGACTTCATATGGAATATATTCTTTAAAATCTTCATATGTAAACAATCCATATTTTTCTATATCTTTTTTCATTAAATATTGATCATATTTTAATTCCGCATCATATTCAAAAACATTAAATAAACCTTCTATTCCTCCAGGCATAGATAACATGCCATCAGCAAAGAAGTTAAAATGATATGCTGTTACAGGACTATAACATCCAACATATTCATTACTAATATATGCATTAGTTAAAATCACATTTTCATTTTTTATTCCATTAAAATAAACAAATTCATTACCTATATAACTGTTATAATTAGTTTTATTTATATATACATACTTATTTAATGTTCTATTAAAATAACCATGCTCATATATCAATCTAGTTTTTATTCCATTAGAAAACTCTAAATTAATTATTTCATAATTTGACCATCCGTCAAATTCTATTACTAAAATCTGTGATATATCAAATTGACCAGTTTCATGATTAAACACAAGAATATAATCATTTAATGTTAAATCTTCTACATTTTTTTTAGACCCATCAGCTAATGTAATTTTTGTTCCTGAAGGTATGCACTCAGCCTTTTTCTTACCTATAATGTTAAATTCAGTATTTTTATTTAAAGGATGTTCTTTTCCTAATTCTGGTGAAGATCCATCATTTTCATTATTATCTCCAAATTCAGCAGTTACTATTATCTTACAGCCTTGTATAGATTTTATATCTACATTATTTGTATATTTTTTTCCACTCATACCATTTTTATTCAAATTATTATCAGAATCAAAATATTTATCTATTGTTACAGAATAACTGTTAACATAATCATTTTTTGTTAAAGATACTGTTATTATTTTCCAATACTGAAATTTAACCTCTACACCTTTAATAATATCTAACTCGCTTACAGTAATCGTATGTTTTATTAAATTAACAATTCCACCTTCATTAGTTTCTTCAATATAATAAGCAAGTGTATCATATTTTTTAATCGATCCATTATAAAAAGAGTTATAATCAAACGTCGTACCCGGTAACACATAAATATTATCTGATATATTAGTGACCGTGCCACTATAATCAACTTCCTTATACGTGAATAAACATTTTTGTGTTACATTTCCATAAATATTAATAACACCACCGCTAACATCGATTTGATTATCTATATTATTATTGTTATATTGTGTTATTTGTTCCAAAATATATGGTAAATTAATTGAAAATGTATCATTATTTGTCGTATTTTCTAAAATGATTTTTTCTTCTATTGACCAATGGTTAAATTGAACAATTTTTGATGTATCAGTAGCTGTGTATTCCTTTGAAAAATCTTTTAAGGTAATAACTGTTGTTGAATTCACATCAGTTAAGCTAGTTATATCATTTTCAGTAGGTATATTATGTACAAAATTAATTGTATATTTAATTTCATCAACAAATTGACAACTGATCGGAATTTTTTCTGTATTTTCATTAAATTCTTCTAAATTAAATAAATCATCAAATATTTTTTTTGTTAACTTATTACCCACAAAATATTTATCATCAATTAAATTACCTATGTACCAACCTTTAAAATTTTTATTATCATAACTTGGTTTTGATAAAATCGCAACATCTCCAGATTTTAATTCAGAAAATGTGAACGTATTTATAGCATTATCATCTGGAGTAAACAAAGCATCAGTTGTTGAAATTTGTTCATATGATGTGCCATCTTCATTAGGTAAGTAATACATATACATAAATTCATATATTTTATCATTCCAACTTGCATAAACATAAATATCTGTTATATTAGAATTATCCTTTTCAGCATATACTCCAAAATATTCTTTTTTATCTACTGGCGTACCATTTATATCAGTCCATACATTAAATATATAATGTAATTTTGAAGGAGTATATATACTATTAAAAAATTCAAATTTATTCGTATTAGCAACTGAATAAGAAATAGTTGCTAATTCTATTGTTCCTAAAGTATCATCATTATCCATAAAATGAATATTAAAATTAGTTAAATTTTCAGCTTCTTCCCATGTTATCGTGGAATTAATAGATTTACTTATATAGATTTTTTGATTAAATTCTGCTCCTGCAACTGAATTTATATTACCTGTTGCAACAACATATGAAGAATATCTCATATCATCTTTACCTTTAAGAATTTCTTTCATTCCATACGCCATAAAAAGCGAATTAAAATTAGCAGTGGTTTTTGCATTAGATAAATTAATAAGTCCTCCTTCAACTGTAGCTATAATTTTACCACCTATATTTCCAGAAATAATCATTTGCCCATTACATATAAGTTTTGCGTCATTTTTATCAACACAATATGTCATAAATTTATACGTAGAATCTGTAATACTTTGTCCACCTTTTTCAATTTTATCTATTGTTGCAAAGGACAAATCAATATTGCTTCCTACTGTTACTGAAGCACCATTATCAATTGTAATTTCTGTACCAGGCAAAAATAAATAGTCTGAATTAGTTAAAGATAAACTTGCCTTATTTTTTACTATTATATCAACATATCCTAATGGTAATGAAATAGTTGGAGATGTTGAAAAACTGGCATTGATTCCAGTAACTGTTATTTGAAATTCAGCATCAGTGTATTTGCCATTTACTTCAAATACACTTCTTTGACCCGCTATTTGATTAGATCCAGTAATTGAAGTTAATCCATTATAATCATAATTTTCTAAGTTAGGTGTTTTTGCGTTTACTGCATATTTTAATAAATATCCATCATTTCCAGAAACACTTTTAAATATGCAATTACTATCACTTGAAGCACTTGTTCCAACAAGCAAATATTCATCATCTGCGGTTACCACAGATGTAGCTATATAGGCATAACCATATAGTTTAGCTCCATCATAAATATATGTTTTACAACTTATATTGTTCAAGCTCCACGCATTCATTGGAAATGTATCATTTAAAATTTTAGATGCTGTATTTCCTCCAGGAAAATCATATACTCTAACTACTTCTGTTGCTTTTGCACCACTTTCTAGATTTATAGTTCCACTACCTTTTATAAAACCATAGCTTTTTAAAATACCACTATTTTTAACATTAATAGTTCCTGAATTTAATACTACGCCACGATCCATAGTATATGATGCATTAGGTTGATTATATCCAATTTTCCCTCCAACAATAAAATTTCCTGCAACATTAAATGTTACATTATTTGGAATTTCTAAAACTGAAAATATATCATATGTAGCAAAATCGTATATTTCTCCCGAAGGTGCAGAATATACTTCATAGTCAGAAATACTATTTTTATAAGGTACTAAAATTGTTTTTTCAACACCTAAAGTAAATGATAATGTTCCATATGGATTTCCATCTTTTATTGCAATATTTGTAAAACATGTGTTAATATATGTTTTATTTTCAGAATCATCACCTATTAAATTTACAGTACCACCAGTTTCATTTACTTTTGTTAATGCATCCTCAATTGTATACAATGTAGAACTAGTTCCTATTTTTGCAGTTTTATATTTAATATATATTTTATTTCCTGCTACTTTTCCACTTTTTGTTTCATAATCAATAAATTCATAATTATTTTTATAAATATTTGTTAATTTAAGTTCAGTTATATACGTACTTCCAACAATTGTTGGAAGAGTAGTTAATCCATTTACCTTAGTTCCATAATAATATACACCATTATTTATACTTTCAATTTCTAAATAACTTGATGAGCTTAATGTTGTAATTTTATTCCCATCTTTATCTTGGAAATAAATGTTTTTCATAATATAATTTTGATGAATTTCAGTCAATTGAGCGCTTGCAGTAGTTTCACTTAATGAACCATAATCAATTTCTATAATATTTGTATTTAACTTAATTTTCTTTTTTTGGATTGTAAATTTTACTTGACAAGTTCCGTCATATAAACCATCTGTTGATCCTTCTATTTTGATTCTTATATCATATGTACCAACATCTATAGGTTTTCCAATTATATATTTTTTTTCTGTGTTCAATTTATATTGATATGTTATTTCATCGTTAGTTACACCAATACTTTCAAGAGATTGTTTTGGCGTAGGCACTTGATATTCATCATTATAAATAACTGTTTCTTCTAATTCATAAAGTTGTGTAGTTGGTTGATTTTTATATTGTGTTTGAAACTCTATCGTATATACTATAATCCATGATGCAAATCCAATAGATATTAACAACGGAAAAACCATTGTAATTACCATGAGGTACTTCTTTTTTAATCTCAACTTAACACCTCCTTAAATTCCAGATACAAACACATCTACCTTGAATCCAGTATATTTGTCTGTTCCTATCGCTCGAGAATATAAAAATTTATAAATAGAATCTGTAAAATAAGCTCCAGTATTTGAAAATAATTCGTATTCAACTTTGAAACAAACAAATTCAGGAGAAGATGTTGTATTATAATTTTTTAATATATCTTCAAATACGAGGACAGTTGAATAACAAATGTTAGCTTTTTCACTTGTATTTTTCATTGTAATTGTAGGTAATCCTACATAATTTTCTGTATATTCACACATTGCATTAATCGATCTAGATCCAGCAACAGATGTTGAATTTTCAAATAAATTTATACCATCTGTACCAACAACTACATCATCAGCATAATGCAATTTTAAGTTAATTTCAATTGAATCATTATCACTACCAAATAATTCTTTGCATTTTTTTAAATCAAGTTTATAAAATGTTGTTATATATCCATAATTAGACAAATAGCCATCTTTATCTAGATACCCATATTCATAATATTTAAAACAATCAATTCCTGAATTATTTTCACCTTTTGTTGTATCTAAATATACATAGTCTTTACTATTAATAACATTATCACTATTAATTGATAATTCAATTTCTTCTTCGTCTAAACCATATATTGTCCATGAAGAAAACCCTACGCTTACTAGGGAAATCATACATAGAATCATGCATAGATATACTTTAAATTTAGTAAACATAGGGCCTCCTTTCAAAATATCTTAGTTATTAATTTACTTTTTCCCAAATCGCGAATAATTCAAGATTTGATTGTACAATTGTTAAATCTGTAAATGCGCCAGTTACAGGTGTTATAATTTTTTGTGTATACCAACCTATAAATTCATATCCATCTCTTTCAGGTACTGGAATTTGATATCCACTACTTGCAAAGTAAGTACCTTTATTAATTGTATAGTTAAATAAACTACCTTTTGGAAGTCTTGCAGGAGCATCTTTTGAATCATTTAAATTAAATGATACTGTATATCCTTCTCCAATTACATTTGAGAAATCCATTGTAGAAATCCATTTACCATTTTGTTTTAAATATATTGTTTGATGTGCAAGATCATACCATAAATCTCCATCAATACCATCTAATTCATTATCTGGTTCAGACATTTCTGAAAACCATCTATTAGGTCTTGCAAAATTTAAAACTTGTGTTGTATCATCAGTAAATGTTATAGTCATGATATATGAGTCAACGCTTGGAACAGTTACGATATCTTTAATTCCACGCCCATCAACTCCTTGTTGTGGTGCAGGAATTTCTACAACAACATCATCACCTTCAGACATATGGAATGTTAGTGTAACTGAATAGTCTCTGTTAATTCTTTGACTTGTTCCAATTATTGAAATCCCATCTTCACCTTGTTTTCCTTTTGGAAGAATAATAGGTTCTGATTTTGTTCCATTTGAGAAAACAAAAATAACTTCTGTATCTCCAGTTTCTTCATTTACTTTTGTCTCAATATTATTTACAGATACACCATTAGGAATATCAATTGATACTTTTTCATCGTTTGTAAATGTTAAATCAACAATAGTTGTTGTTTTATCATTTGAAGTTTTATATGTAACAAGTTTAATCCCTACACCATCTTCACCATCTTTTCCTTTAGGGATGATAAATTCAGTGGGTTTAATTTCTTCATCTGTATAAGTTATTGTAACTAGTTTACTTCCATCTGCTAAAGGAATTGCTTCTATGGATGCAATTTCTAAAACATCACTAGATGCTGTAAATCCTCCGCATCCAACTAGTGTAATCAATAAATTAAAAAGAATGATAAAAATAAATATTTTTTTTGTTTTATTTTTCATCTTTTAATTTCCTCCTTTTGCATTTTCTATTAAATCAGAAATCTTTGGTGTTTCACCAAATAAATAACCATCATTATTCATACATTCAAAATAGAATGGTTCATAACCTGTAACAACTGTAACTGCTTTTAACATCATATTCTTTAACATTTCAATTGTAGATGATGTTTCTTTTAAATCTAAATATGAATCTAAGAAATTGATTGTGATTTTTTCACCAATATGATTATTTAAATCATCAGATTCATATGTTACTGTTGATAAATTTAATCCACCACCATAATATGCAACAGGTATATTTATATAGTTTGTTTCATTTTTAGTGTATATTTGACCTTTATTTGTTGCTTCATTAATTAAATATTTCTTAATCGGGAATATTTTATCAATATCTATTATTCCTGAGTAAGATGGATCAATAGATGCAGCAAAGCTAGATATATTTTCAGTAATAAGTCCATTTATATCAACATTATTTACATTTTTATAATCATAAAATTTTGTATCACCTTTTATTACAACTTCAACTGGATAAGAAACACCAGACACATGAGTTGCAGTAAATCCATCAAGCGATACACCATCTGATGTTTTTAACATACCTAAAATTGTTTTAATTGATGACGGAACTGCCGTATTTAAAAACGGTCCATTAAACATTGTTTCAAGTGCTATAGCTGAAATACCACTTTGATAAAATAATGTATCCTCAACAATGATGCTTCCTTTATAAATATCCTTAACTTTATTTTCATTATTAAAAGCTTTTTGCATTGATAAAAGGGATTTTTTCATTAAAGCTGAATCTTCATATGATCCATCTAAATATTTATTTAAAATTTGATCTCCTGTAGAGTCTTTAGCAAAAAAAGTTTCTATATTTTCTGAGTATTCATTACCTTCATAATCTAAAAATAAATGTGTTTCTAAATCATCAATCTCAATATACTCATTTGAACCAACTGTTAATAGAAAATTTCTTGAATTAGAAAGTAATGAATTTTCTAATTTACAATTCATTGATGAAAATGTTCTTAAAACATTTCTACCATTAGCTAATCTTGAATTTTTTATTGTAATATTATTTCCTAAAGTTTCAACAACAGTTCCTACAGTATCTAAATTAGATAACATATTACCAAAATCACAATTTTTAATATTAATATCATTAACTAAAATATTATTTCCATTTACATACATTCCAATATTATCTTGTCCTAGAGCTTCAACTAAAGGCATATTATTATGATCACCTAAAGTATAAAACGGAAGAGCTCCTCTAAATAAATCACTTCTAGCAAGTGTTGGAACATTAACTGTATTTCCATTTTCATCTGTGTAAGGTATCATATCTGTTGGATATGTTAAATTATGCATATTTATTGTATATCCATTACCATAAAAATCCTTTTGAACATGTAAACCAACTAATACATTATCTGATATTGTATTATTACTTCCTTTACTTGTTACATATTCATTCCATTTTTTTATGTATTCACAATTATATGTGGATTTAAATTTGTATATTTCACTATTAAAATTAAATCTTTTTGTTATTGGATTATAATTACCAAAACATTCTACATTATTATTTTTTAAAACAGGCAAATCATTTTCCAATATTAAATTGCCTTTTTCATCATATAAGTAAGCATTATCTAGTGATTCAAAAGATTTTCTTAATACTACAATTTCACCTTCTATTGATCTATTTGTACAATTAAGTAAATCTTCATAAGTATAAACATTTACGCCATTTTCAACAATATTAAATTTAAATTCTGAATTTTTTGCAATATTTTCATCACCACATCCAATAACGAGTGAAGCCTCATTTGTTCCATTTAGAATGATTGTATTTGTATCAAAATCGTAATCAAGATTATCTGTTTTGGAAACAATTTTAATCATATCTTTTATAGTATCTGGATATGTTTTAATTTCAACTTTAATTTCAGCATTAACTTTGTTACCATTTTTTAAATCATATTGACCATAGTAAATTGTTTGATCAATATTATTTTGGCTTGATGAAATTATTGGGTTCATAATAATTGCACCATTAGTATAAATTACAGCCTTCATTGATCTAAAAACATTTCCTTTTTCATTTTGACATGTAATAATTACTTCACCATCTAATAAAGCTTTTAAAAAATAGCTATTACCTTGCTTATAAATCTCTGCATAAACATTTTCATCAGTTTCATTTACATTTTTTACATTCCAAACAAGTTGATTACCTGCACCAGCTGGGTAATTTTTTTCATTTACACCACTTGCTTTTAGTAAATAACCATTGGTTGAAACTTTAAAGGCTTCAACATCATTATATTCCCAATCAATTGACTTGATATCATTGTCTATCATATTAAATGTAGTGTTTAACGTTACAACACCAAGTATTGATATTAGAAAAGGTATTAGTAATAAAATTATTAAATTTTTCTTTTTCATTAATTAACCACATCCAAATCTAAAAATAAACTATCAAGTTTTCTATAAACATTTGATACATACGGTATACCAATAAAAATAATAGGTACAATGCCAATTATGAATGCAAATGTTATAGTTAATCCAATATATGACAAAAGCACAGTTACTAAAAAGAAAAGAAACGGCAATAAATATGAATATAAATTTGAAACAAATGTTGATCTTGGTTTATGATGACGTATATTTAATTCTTCTTTTAATGACACAACTTCAAAAACAATAAGTAATAAAGTTACTAAAATTAAACTAAATATGAATACCAAGAAGTTAATTGAGCCACTTATTAATAACACTAATAATGTGATTAATAATGATGTAAAACTCATTATAAATGGTATCATAACTTTTACAAACATTTGTAATCTAAAACTAACTGGTATTGTTTTAATTATCTTTATTGTCTTTTTTTCCATTTGAATATAACTATTAGCACCTTGTCCAATAATAACGGAAAATAACATTAGTATTAATATGTTCATTAATGGTATAAAATTTGGAACCATCGAAATATAATATGAAAAAATACCTGATGAAAATATTGTATTAAGTATTTTAATTACTAAATAAACTAAATATGGTTGTGCAATTAAAAGCCCTGTAAAAGAAAATGTATAATCTGCATTTTTCAATAATAAGATTAATTCTTTTTTTACAAGACTTAACCATACTTTTTTATTTTTATAAACAACTTCTTTATTTTTTGTAACATTAGCAATAGAAATGTTTCTTACATAACTAAAAGCAAAAATAACAATTGTAATACCCAATATAAATATTCCTATAGCTATAGTTAAATAAGATAAAATTTTACTGTATTGTCTTGTAATAAAAATATCAACCAAAAATTTTGTTGGCATTTGATATTTTCTTAAACTTATAAGTACATTTATATTATCACTTGTGAATAATGAATTAAAATTATTTCCAGCAACTATTTCTATAAAAACATTTAATACCTTAGAATATAAAAAACATCCTATAAATAAAATCAATGTATTAAAAATAAATTTAAATAATATATGTTTCTTTAACCATTTCTTAGCAAGCCAATATGGATAAACTAATAATAGGGCAATTCCCATTTCAAAAAAGAAAGAAAGTATTGGATAAAATAAACAAATATAAAAGAAATTAGGTGTCATCGAATATTTTACTCCAAAAGCAACAAATAATGGATAGGAAAAAATAAATGATGCCACATAATGAGTAAATAATAGAAAAATCAATTTTGAAAAAATAACTGCACTATTACTTACTGGGTGTACAGAAAGTTGTTCGATATCTTTTTCATTAAAGAATAATTTATTAGCATTCATTATATCTGTAATAATGGTTATAATTGAAACTATAAAAAGAAAAAGCGATATAAAAGCAATTGGAACATCTTTAAAGTTTTCTATTTTTGATAAAATAGTTATAAATAAGAAAACTTCAAGACCAATTAAACATGCTATAAATACAAGACTTACAAGTAAACTTAAAAATTTTTTTAATAAACCTTTTTCTTTACCAAACATAAGTTTGAAATCTTTTGCAAGAAGAGTTAACATATATTAACCTCCATATGTTGAAAAGAAAATTTTAGAAAGTTGTAAACGTTTATTTGGATCTTTATTTAAATCATATAAAGCAACTACTTTTCCATCATTGATAATTGCAACTCTATCGCAAAGTTTTGCTACTAATTCAATATTATGACTTGTAATAAATACTGTATTGTTGTGACTAGCATATTCTTTCATCATTTTCTTTAATTCTTCAACTGCCATAATATCAAGACCAACAGTAGGTTCATCTAATATCCACAGTTTAGGGTTATGGAGAAGTGATGCAGCAAGACATAATTTTTGTTTCATACCATGTGAGTAATCAGATATTGGATTTGATAATTCTTCAAGTTTTAGTTGAAGTCTATTACATAAATATTTATAATTTCCTGAAAAATTACTTTCACTAAGTCCATAAACACTTGCAATAAATTCTAAATACTCATATCCTGTCATTTCTTCGTAACATGCTGGTTCACTCGCAACATATCCAAATGAACGTTTTGCATCAAGTGGTGACAATTTAATATCAAAGCCATTTAAGATAATTGTTCCACTATTGAATTTTTTACTTCCTATAACGCAGTCAATTGTTGTAGACTTACCGATACCATTTCGTCCTAAAAAGCCAAACATTTCACCTTCATAAACTTCTAAGTTTAATCCTTTTAAGACTTCTTTTTTTCCATAAGATTTATATAAATCTTTAATATTTAAAGAAACAACTTGGTCTTTTTTAGTTGGTTGTTGTATTGACATAGCTACCTCCTAACATCAATAAACCATATAGTATTTTTTGTTTTAAATGTATATTTACTATTACATGCATTGCAAAAATAAATACTATCTGTATTCATTGAAACATTTCTACTTGTGCATATAGGACAATATTTACTAAAAATATTTTGAGTTCCAGTAATTTCTTTCATATGTGATAAAACCCATGTTTGCATTAATTCAAATTCTGAATTAGAAACACTTGCTTCAAGTGCTAAATTATTATAATTATTTAAATGCCATATTGATGAAATATATGTACTTGTAAAATCATCACAATTTGCAACAAATTCATTATTTATACGTTCTAAATTAAGTAATAATTGATGTTTAGCGATAATACCATTATTTCTAACTGTAAGAATAATATTTTGTTTAATTTCATTATATTCAAACAATAAATTATAGTCTTTATATTTAAACTCTAAATTATTTAATTCATTATTATCTTTAGTAACATATTCAAAATTATTTTTTTTAAATACTTTAAGAAGTAATATAAAGAAATATAATCTTAAGTCTTTTAGAATGCTTTGTTGATCTTCATATTTAATAAACTTGCGATAAAATTTAAAACAATAATTATATAGTCTATCCTTCAATAAAATATTTGTCCCATGTATATTTTTAAATGTAAGTTTAGCTTTTGAAACTTCTTTATAAAAATATGTATTTTTTATAAAAACAAGTCTCTTATTTAAATTTTCAATTTTGTTTAGTGCATATTCCAATTCTTTCATTTCAATTATATTTAATGAAGCATCTAATGTAGGAATTAAAGATATATAGAACGATTGATATTTTGCCATTTCTAAACTAAGAATATCAATTAATTTTACAATAAAAATGTTCTCATATATTTTTAATTCATCCGTGTATTGAAAGTAATGAACATGTTCAGGTACCATTTCAACATCTTTTTCTTTCCATAACATTGGTTCTTTGACAACTTGATTGAAAGCATCTGCTGAAATGTTACCTGCAAGTTCAGCACGAATAATTATATCTTCACCACGATTTGATAAATGAGGATGAGAAATAATAGAAGTTATAACACTTAAAATAAATGATACTTCATCAAAGAAAACATAGTCTTCTTGTAAAGAAAGACTTTGTAAAGAAAGTACACTCATATTTTCTAAATTATTATATAATTTATTTATATTTGGATTTTCTTCAATATTTTTATTAATAAGTTCTACAATTTCTTTAAGTTTGTTTTCTTCGATGATTCTCATAATTATAACCTTCTTATTAAAGTTTGAATTGTTTTTTCACTACGTTTTAATACATTAGTACCATAAGTTTTTTCGATTAATGCAAGTAGGTCTCTTAATGCTACTTTTACATATTCTTCAAATCTTCCTTCAAGTTTACTAATGATTTTGCGAGAAAGTAAAAAGTCCAATGCTTCCTCTTTTTTTCCACCACATGCACAATAAATTGGTACAAGTGTAGTTATTTGATTTAAAATACGATTCCCAAATGTAATATCAAATTGATTATAAATAAAGTTTGTAATTGTAGTGAATTTATCAAAATCTTCATTTGTCATTTGATTATTTTTTTCTTCTTTTGCAATTGAGAATAAACTATGTAAATGTGATTTACTAATTGTAATTGTTTCAACATCTTCTTTTACTTCAAAAGGAGTATTTCTATCGTCAAAATCTATTGTAATAGCACGGTCATATACTTTATCAGTAATTGTAAATGTTGAGTCATCATTATTTGCAGTACCAACAAAATAAGAATTTTCTGGAATTTGAATATAACCCTCAAGTAATTTTGCTGGAGGTAAGAAATTATATGGTAGTTGCATTATTTTTAATTTCCACTGATCTTTTGGATATTCAAGTACAGATAAGAAATCAGCAAAATAATATTCAACACGCGAAATATTCATTTCATCTAATACATAAAAATATAATTTATCAGGATTATAATTTGCCTCATATAATGATATTAAAAATTCTGATTCAGAATATGTTTTTGAAAATTCATTAAAGAAACCGATTAAATTTGTACGATCTCTCCAAGTAGCTTGAACTGGAATAAATAGCGCTTCGGCATTAATAAATTTAGCAAAATAACGAGGTAAACTTGATTTACCAGTTCCTGATAATCCTTCTAAAATCATAAAATGTGAAGTACCAAAACCACTTACAAAGAAACGAATTACATCAATATCAAAATATAATTTTTCTTCTTTCGCAAGATATTTTCTAAATTTTTCACAAATTTCCTCAAGTGAATATGTATCAGTTGGGATACTGTCAATAGAATACCCTTCATATTCAACGTCTTTTGTTGATAACGCTGGAAAAACTTTTTCACGATCATCAAGTTCTTCAACTTTTCTTGAGGCGCTTGATACTCCATGAGCGTTTACAGTTTCACTTGTTTGTATCACTTGTGTTACTCCATTTACATTAGCATTATTTGATGCAGTCGTAGAATCAAAACTATTTTGAATGTCTAGTTCTGGATCATGTGCTGTATCGTCATATAAGATAATTTCTCCATTATTAGCAAATGCTTTGAATGGTTTATCAATAAGTAAGAAATTAACTACAAACATAATTATTCCACCAATAAGAAGTGCAAGGATTATGTATAATAGTGAAGTTAAAATAAATACATGTAATAAGTATAATAAAGCAGCACCAACATTACCCTTTGTAAATACTATTATTAAAATAGCAATACCAAATGAAAGTAATATACATGCTAATAGTGATAATCCATATGTGCCTATCATTTTTAATCCTAATGGATTTTTATTTGTTGCTAGAGCATATCTTCTTTCAAATAGTAAGACACCAAAAAATACTGAAATATATAATGCTACTAATATAACTAGCAAGTATCCTGTTATACCTGTTTGGGTTCTATCTATTCCGAATATTTTCCCAAAAAGAGCAATTGGATTCTTTTTGTTCATCATTGCTGCATCACCATCAATTAAGCAAAGACCAACGAACCCAAATAAAATTGAATATAATAAAGATAAAGACAATATAATTAAGTCTTTTCTTGTATAAAAAGGTCTTTTCATTTTTTAAACTCCTTTTTCTTCATTTGTAATATTTTCTTCTTTAACAACCAAAGAACTACAATTATCTTTTTGAATTTCTTTAATCATTGTTTCATTTGATTTTTCTAAATACGGTCCATCCGTAATTTCTTTCTTTTCAACAAACATTCCATCTTTGAAATGATATGAAAAACCTTTATAATATATTGTTTCTAAATATAATGCTTTAAAAATACCAACTACATTTTCATCTTCAAAACCTAAAGCTTGTTCTAAATAGTTCACTCTATCATTTTGAACAATGTTTATTTTTTCAGATATACGATCAATCATAATCAAACAATATATTAAAGATATAATAGTAATTATTCCAGCATATGATTGGAAAAATAAAATAAATATTCCTAATGAATTAATTTTATTTCCAGTATATTTACCTATTACATCATCAAATGATGGATTATATTTATCACTAGATGCATTAGCATCGCCTCTTGTTTCATATTTACCATTAGATTTAATATCTTTAACACGATGAATTATATTGATACCTTCATCATTAATAAATGCAATTGTGTCATTTATTTCTATCTCTTTTTCATTTTTTACTTTTTCTAATACGATTATATCAAACTTACTAAACTGCGAGTTAATGTTGGATTCAATTAAATGTTCATTATCCTTATGTATAAAACTCATTGAATTTGAAGCGACAACCATTACTGTTTTATTGCCTAACATTACAGTGTTATTTGTAATTTTAGAAAACAATGCAAAAACAAAAAAAGGTATAATTACAATCATCGTAATATAGAAGGCAAAATTTTTAATTTGCCTTCTAATTTTGTTTCTTTTTTTAATTTTTTCTTGTTTATTATATATAATTTCATCAATAATTTCGATGTCACGCTTGCCGCTTTTAAGTTCATTTATAGACATAGTCGCAAAATTTTTATATAGTATTGTAAAAATAGTTGCAAAACTAAAAATTCCAATAAATGTTACAACTAACGAAATTATTTCTGTACTTGACATATATAATTACATCCTAAGATTAATTTGTAGTTGCAGTAATATATAAAATAAATGCTAGAGTATCATCTACATGTTCATTGATGATTTCATCTCTATCAGTAACTTCAGGAGCATTTAATTCATCATAATATCCATAAATCATGGCTCTTAAATTTTCAACTGTTTTCTTGCAATCAGCATCTGAAACTTTTTTACCTTCTACATCCTCATCGTAATAAATTCCTGGATTTTGGCCACCAAATAAATCGCCCCATTGGAATTCTATAACAATTTCAAACGCTAAAACTTCTTGGCTATTAACAGTTGTTGCAGTAAGTTCTTCACGTGGAATTTCTATAAGCATACTACCTTGTGTAGTAGAAGCGCCTTCAGGAAGTTTAATATATCCTTCCTCTGCAGCTTTTTTTACACCTTCAGGAATAATAAATTCATAATATAATTTATTAAAATACTCAAGTGGTGTAACATATCCACTAACTGTAAATGATAAATTTTCGACAGCACCTTCTTTTTTAGCACGAATTCGTCCTGTTGTATCAGATGCTAAAGCTTCAAAAGCAATATTAAGTCCATTACTTGGAATTTCATCAAGTGTAATTGTTAAATTTGCATCTTCAATTAACCCTACGTTAACATTACCAGTTTGTGTTTGTTCTGGATTAGTAGACATAACCCATGCAGCAAAACCTGTAGAGATTAAACCAATTGACATAAACACTAAAACACCAAATACTACAATTTTTCTTTTATACGAATTTAAAGTTATTTTTTTCATAATTCTTTACCTTCAACTTATTTTTTTAAATTATTTAGCAGTAACACTAATTTTAACTGTATAAGATGTATTTGCTAAAGCTTCAACTAATCCTAAATAATGTGCAGCATGGTCACCCCATGTTTTAATATCTGCAGTTGTTGTTAAACCTTCTGCATTATTTACATCTTTAGTTCCATCATTATAGAACACATATGGATTTACATTTACACCATCAACTTTAAATACATCACCCCATTTAGCAGTTACTGTAACTGTATATATAGCTCCAGTTATACCATCAGCAGAACTTGTTACTTCTTTAAGAGCTACACTTACTATAGGATCTGCAACTACATTTGCTTCTTTTGCAGTTAACCATGCAGCGCTTTCAATGGCATTAATACTTGCTGTTACTTCTGCTGCTGCTTCCCATGCAGCTTTTTTATTTTGATCTGTATTTTCAACGCCTTCTGCTAAAGTAATAACAGATTTAGCAACTATTGTAACATCAAAAGTTATTTCAAGTTTTTCATCAGCACTCTTATTATTATTATTTAACCAAGGTGTTGAATCTGAAGCTTCCGCTTGTAAATCCATACCATAATAAATATTCTCATTAATTGTTGGTTTTTCAATTGTAAATCTTCCATCTGTCACAGTATCTACAGTGATGTTACCTGATGCTTCTTGGCTATCACCACCGCTAATTACCCATGCAGCAAACCCGACTCCAATTAAAGATATACAAGCTAATAAGCTTAAACATAAAGTTAAAGTTTTTCTTTTCATAAAAATTCTCCTTAAATTAATTATTAATAGTATATACTTACTAGTTTTTTTATAAACATAATACTACTAAATACCTTTTTATTATACTATAAACGACATAAACAGTCAATATTTTTTGCAATAACGTTGTATTTTTGTGCAATATTAATGAAAAGATATTTTTTATCAAGCAATTTTTTCCTGTGTTTTTTTGTTTGACTTTTTATTGTTTTAATGGTATACTTATACAAATGGAGGTTCTTTATGCGCATAATAATTTGTGATGATAATCCAAACGAATTAGATCAAACAAAAAAATCAGTTAACGAATTTTTCTCAAAAGAAAATATACCTTGTGAAATTATTACCTTCAATAATCCAAACACTTTTTTAAATTTATTTTTAAATATAAATGATGATTTTGCAGTTGATATTTTTTTCCTTGATGTTATTATGGAAATTAACGGAATTAATGTTGCTAAAGCTATTAAGAATAAATGTCAGAATGCAATAATTATTTTTACATCAACATCTAAAGATTTTGCTATAGATGCATTTGATATTAAAGCATTTAATTATCTAATAAAACCATTAGATTCATCAAAATTACATTCTGTATTAAACGATATTATTTTGTTATTTGAAAATAAATTAAACAACAAAATAACAATCAAAGCATCAAATCATGAGATTATTAATTTTGAAATTAATAAAATCAAATATATAGAATCTATAAATCGAAGAATGGTTTTTTATTTAAATGACGGGCGTGAGATTACATCTCTTTCATTAAGAGATAAATTCTTAGAATCAATACCT
>JAZKYN010000107.1:0-6058 GCA_045612145.1 Bacilli bacterium | reverse complement strand
ACCATTTTTAACTTCTATATTTGCATTTGTTGTTATATCTCCAGCAAAACCTCCACCATATAGGTTTTCAACTTCAATTGCGTTATTTACCAAAATAATTACTTCATTTACAATGGCTTCTTTTCCACCACCATATAAATTAGCAATTTCTCCAGAATTAACAGTTACATATGTTGTAGATGTTGTATCAGCTTTATTTCCACCACCATATATATTTGTAATTGTTCCTCCATTTATATTTGTGTTTAACTTACCTGTTATAGTACCTGTTAAATTATTACCACCATATACATTTGTAATTGCTCCATTATTAATTAATAATGAAGTTGAACCGCCAATATTTGCTTGGTTAGATCCTGCATAAATATTATTACATTTTGTTGTTCCATCAATTGTTAGTGATGTACTACCATGAACAACACCTTTATTTCCTCCACCATATATTTCGCCATTTACACTACAATTATTTGTTAGGACACTAATATTTCCATATACCATACCAAGTCTTTCTGTATCAGCTGAATATATTAATTTTTGTGTACCATATTTTGCTATAACTGCTTGTGCTTCACTTGAAAGTGATGAGAAAGGAATAGTTGTTCCATCATCACTATATACAACTTTATTTGCACCATCATAAATACCGTTAAAATATGTCAAAATATCAACATCATTTTTCCATGTAAAGTTCCCAATTGAGCTTGCAGGATCAGATGCATTAGTTCTTAATTCTTTGTATGTTAATTGAGCAAGTGGTTTATATATAGTGATAGAACCAGGATTAGTTACACCATCACCACCACCAAAAATATTTCCTGAGACCTTTGTGTTATCTGTTAATAGTGATATATTACCTCTAACAACTGAAATAGATCCACCACCATAAACATTTCCTGAAACAGTAGAATCTTTTATTGTTACATTTACATTACCTGTTACTTCTGATAAAGTAAGCGCAGCTTTTTTACCATTTAAGAATAAGTTGTGATTACCTTCACCTTCACTCTTTGAATGATATATACGTGTTATAATTTGTGCATTTTCTGCATCATAGCTAGGATATCCTGTTGGTGCTTCATTCCATGCGCAATTACCTAAAGTAGCTGCATCTTTATTGTATTTATTTATCGCATTATCAACACCATTTACAACTGGTCCTGAAGACCATTGAATAATGTATGTTAATTCATCTGTTAAACCAAGTCCTGCTCCAAATACACTTCCACCAATTGTACAATCGTTAATTGATAGGTTAATATCCCCTAAAACAGTTCCACCTTTTCCTCCACCATAGATACTGTTTGTGATTTTTGTTTCATTAAGGTTTAAGTATGCGCTTCCTGCGATATTTGATGTGTAACGTTGTCCACCACCAAAGAAATTATCTATTGTTCCTCCATATGTAGTTACATTTAAGTCACCTTTTTCAGAACCATTAGCGACAATTCCGCCTTCTTTTCCACTATAAAAATCTCTTACTCTACCGCCTGACATATATATGTAAGCATTACCTTTTATATGTAATTTTTCTTTATGAGGTGTTCCTTGTAGTTCTGTTATATATCCACCGGTTATGTTCATTACTGCGGGATTTGTATAATAAGCATCATTTGCTGGGACAACATCTTGACCTATTGAGTTACATAATCTTGCAAAAGATGATAATCCACCAATAATATAATACAATTTATTGTTATTAACTACACTAGTTGATATCCATAATGCATATAAAATCCATGATCCATTATTGATAATAATTTTTGATGCGTTTCTTGCCCAAATAAATTGGCTTCCCATAGTTGATGGAACTGTTTCTGTTATTTCTAACATTGAACCTGTTCCATACATTGAAAATCTGGCCGCAACATTATATGTCGATACAGTTACGTTATCATTATACATATCTATTTTTTCAACACCATTTGTTATCTTTGAAAATATTACATTATCTAATCTAAGTGATGCGTATACTTGTACATCATTCGCATTCGAACATAAATAAAACTTCTTATCTCCATCAATACTAGTAATTGTCATATGTTTATTACTAGATGAGTTCCCACTATAGCCAAGAGCTCCACTATGATAATTAGTATATGTTCCAGCAACAGCGCCTTCTATTACTTTTGTTTCACCGGTTGATCTTCTATTAATTTCATATAAGTCACCGCATAAAACAAGAACATTGCTATAAACCGTATTACTTGCACTATTTGAAATTAATTGATATGCTCTTTTTATTGTTGCAATAGCGTCGCTTTCGGATTTTCCAGTATTACTATCAGAACTTTTTTCTGTCGCAACAATACTTGTTTTTAAATTTTCAGGAGCACTTTCGCTTCTAACTGGTGTTTCATCACTTAATATATTTTCACCATAAGCAAAACAATGATATTCATTGTAATACATTTTATCAAATGGACTTCTAATATAAATCGCTCTACCATATACTGCTTCTACAATAATTTCAGTTACATAATTTGGAACTATGTACCATCCTTCTTGAGCATATACACGGTCAATATCTTTTGCAGGATCACTTGGATTTGTGTAGTTTCTATTAAGAGGTTCTACAAATTCAGTATATGTAGTTACATTACCATTTTTATTTTTAACAACTTGTGTTAATTTCCATCCTGTAAGAATATATGAATATCCACTTGCATCATTTTGATGTGTAAAATTAATTGTTACATTTAAAGGATTACTTGTTGTTCCAACATTTACTGTTTTATTATTTCTTGCAAATATTATTTTATAATCAGTATAGTCATTTGTTCCTTTAGTTCTTGATGCTAAAACAGGTTGATCAACAGTTACGTCACTACCTGTTCCATTTCCACTTTTATAAGTTACTTTAACAGTTCCATTTACTGTTCTATATTCGTATTCACTAGCTTTAACAGATGAATTAGTTAAACATAAAGATATAGTAAAAAATATACTTAATAACATAAAAAATAAAAATATTAATTTAAAATTAAATTTTTTGTTAAACATAATTCACCTCCTAATGTCAATTTACTTATATATTATATCACATTCCCTATATTAAGTAAACTAATAATAGAAATTTTCGTTTATATAATATGAAAAAAGAGATTAAAAATTTAATCTCTTTTTTCTATTACTATTTGATAACAATTATTCTATAACTAAAGTACCTGTACCTGTTGTGCTATAAGCTTTACCAACAAGTCCATTATTTTCAAATTGAATAATTTCATATGAGTTTGTATCAGTAACTACAGTTGCTTTTAAGGTACCTTCAAATGTACAGTTAATAAATGTTACAGTATATCCTGATTCATTGTGCCATACACCGGCAATACCACCAATTTCTAATGAGCTATCTTCATCTTCTGCATTTTCAATTGTTACATTGCCTGTTGATTTACAGTTTTCAAATACATTTCCATAATGAGCAATACCTACGATACCACCTACGTCACATGTTGATCCATACACATCAATATTAGAAGTAATATTTGAGAATTTATGATTTCCTTCGCCTGCAAATCCAATTACACCACCAACATATGTTCTATATGCATTTTGGTTTTCAATTGAGTTAGCTTTTACATAACTTCCCTCATTTACATTTACAGTGATATTGTTCCAATTTGCATATGCATTTTTACCACCAACTGCACCAACATATGACATGCCATTTACTTTAACATCACCTGTTAGTTTTATATTACTGAATTCTGATGTATATGGTGTTCCTGCTACAGCAGCAACATTTAATCTTCCACTTACTTCAGCATTATTAACTATTAGATTTTTGATTACACCATCAGATGTAAAACCAAATAATCCTACATTTGAATTATAACCTGTAATTTTTAAATTTGAAATTGTTTGATAGTTTCCATCAAATGTTCCTTTAAATTGATTACTTGATGTACCAATTGGATTCCATTCTTTATTTTCTAAATCAATAGATGACATTAGTTTTACTGTTTTTTTATAAAAATTATTTCCATTATTTACTTTATCTCTAAATGCTGCTAAATCTTCAAGTGTATAAATGTATGTTGTATTTTGATCTAACTCATCTTCTTTAGTTGGATCAACTGTATGAGCATTTTGTTGAATAGCTGTTAGTGAATATGTGAAGTTTGCTGTTAAATCTTGATACATATTTGTTGTATCTTCAGGAAGATATACAGTAACGTTAAGTGTTGTTACAGTTTGTTCTTCTCCTTCTTGTTTTGGAGAAAGTTTAACCCAGTTTGAAATTACACTATTACCAGATTTTACTGTTGTTAGTGTTTTTGATGGTTCTTCAACATTTACTTCTAATACATCAAGTAAGTTCACATCAGTTAGTGATTCTTTTAATGTGAAGATAGTTTGGTATTTCACATCAACATTACTACTGTTTTTAATAACAATGTCAAATGTTAATTTATCCATTGGGACCATACCATCAATTGTGATTTCATTGCCTTCAACTAACACTTGTCCTGATGTTGCGAATAAATATCCATCTTGAAGAACACTATCATATTGACCAGTTTCTTCATTCCACTCTCCTGAATAAAGTTTAAAGTTTTCTGCAACCGCCACAACATCTACTTTACCTGTTGTTACAGCAACATTAACTTTTGATTCACTTGTGAAAAGCGCATAGGTTGCACCAGTAATTAAACAAAAACATAGTAAGATACTACATACTGATGTTAATAAAATTCTTTTTTTCATAATTTATTTTCCTTTCTTTTTAATTAATTGATTGAACAGCATAAACAATAATATCAAAGTTTACTTTATCATTTTTTGCATCATTGTTTAAAACACTATCGATAAAAGTAATTTTTACTTTAAACCTTACAGATTCATTATTTATTGTAAGTTCTCCTAGTGGAAGAGTTTCACTTCCGATAAAAAGCCCTTCACTAATAAATGCTGTATGTTCTTTTTCAAAACCACTTTTATCGTATGTTGTAACTTTAATTTCCATTTGCCCTGCAAGCTCTGATAATACATCATCATTAGTAAAAACTTCTATCCAGTATTTAAAAGCTACATCACCGTTATTACTTAATTCAAATGTTGCGTCATAGTAATTTCCTGGCACTAATAGTGTTTCATCACTTATTCCAAAGACATTTAATTTATTTGATGTTGTATTTGATAAATCTAAAATATCATCACTGTTCATTTCTTTTAAATATCCACTTGAATCTAAAATATTATATTCAAGGTTAACTCTTTTTAACGTGGCATCTAAAGTTCCTGCTTGTAAGTGATGAGTAATCCGTATGTTATCTGTGAATAATGCAAATGTGCTTAATGTAATTATTACTAAACTCATTGTTATAGCTAAAGATGATAATATTAAAATTCTTGATCTAAATTTCATATTTCCTCCTTTCTAATATATTCCAATATAACATTTATACATTGTTATTTAGCTGTTGTTTTTCTTCTAATGCTTTTAATTTTTCTTTTAATTCTTTTATTTCCAATTGTTCTTTATTTTTCTTATATGTATTTAAAACACTAACAATTTTAATAATTTCTAAAACTATAATTATCATACATGGAACAATTACTAAAAGTATTGTTCCAAGCGGTTGTTTTATAGAATACATCATTAAACCAAAAAGGTATGATTTTGTTTTAACTTTTCCAATAATATAGTTTGTGCTTTCTTCATCATGTGTATCTATTATTTGAACTGATGTATCTGATCCTTCTGATTTGTTATCACCTTGTAAAGTAATAATATATCCTTCTTCATTTTCTTTTGATTCTTTATTTATAACTCTGTGAGTAATCGTTTCTTGTTTATTATCATACGTATATTTAAATGTTAAAACATCTCCTACTTTAACATTTTCATACCATTTATCTTTATCTTTGTTTGATACTTTTTCAATAATTAAAAGTGATTTTACTTTTATATCTTTTATTTTGTATTTTTTTATATTTTCATATGTTTCTTCATTTTTCTCCATTGACTCTGAAATTACAATTCTAAACTGATGATTGAAAATATTTACTCCTCCATCAGTATCTTTTTTTGAAGTTATTGTAAATATTAATA
>JAZKYN010000106.1:0-31507 GCA_045612145.1 Bacilli bacterium | reverse complement strand
CTACAAAATTATTTTAATTAGTAAAAAATATCTAAAACTACCTGATTTTTTTAAAAAAATGAAATTTACTTATAAATAAACAAAAGGATAAGAATTTATTCTTATCCTTTTTCTGTATTATGCATTTGCGTCAGCAATTTTCTTAGCTAAATCTTCAAGAGTCTCATCTTTCCAGAATACACCATAATATGTTTTATCTGCAAGCCATGCTAAATATTCTGAATAATAATCAGCATTTGCATTTAGAAGTGTAACAACAGCAGATGGAGCATCTTGTACTACTTGATATAAGTTACCACGAAGACCGATAACTTCTGACATTTCAGTCAATGCAGTATTTAATGATACTTTTTCTTTAGAAGCATATAATACAGATAATTGGAATTTACCTTCACCATTTACGAATGGTAGTAAACCTTGCATTAAATCCATAATTCTATATGTTTCTTCTTTATAAGTATAAGTACCTAAAGCTACTTTTGCATCTACAGCTTCTTTAGAATATTCTAGATTATCGCCAACTTTGATTACATCATGAGCAACTAATCTGTCAATCCAAGCTTCATAAGCTTCATCGTTCTTAGTTGCAGTATAAATACCTAATTTATATTGAGCGTATGATGGTCCAAATAACATTGCCATAATTTTATTAGCTTGTTCTAATGTAACATTAATTGTTGAATCATAACCAATTTCATTTAATGCTTCATTTAATTCTAATACTTTTTCAAATTCATCAGCCCACATATCAGGAGTGAAAGTTGAATCAGAGAAATCAATAATATCTTGGTAATCAGAACCTAATAATGGAGCAATTGAATCATCATAGATAGCAGGTAATAATTGAACACCAATTTCAGATTCAGAAGATTCTTGAACTAATACAACTAATTTATCTTGAACTGCATTGTTATTTAAATCAGAAGTAGTAATGTTATTTAAGTCAACTAATTTTAATAAATCAGACAATGCTTCTAATACATCAATAAATTCATCTTTTTCTACTGTCCAATCAGTTACAAGAGCAAAATCAATTGCGTAATCAGCAAGAAGTGGAACAATACTAAATAATTTTGAAACTAATAATTCTTCTGCACCATTTGCATAATTTAAGTTCAATAAGCTTTCTACTGCTTTTACAACTGGATCTAAATTTGCATAATCTAATCCACCATTGAAATAATCAGATGCAACGATATTTAAGATAATATCATCTAATTTACTAAAGTCTTCTTTTAATAAAGCATCTGTATATGATGAAACAAATAAGTGATCAACGAATTCATCATATTGTGTACCATATACTTTGCTTACTAATTTATCTAATACATTACGCCCAACTGCAAGAACTAAATTAGAATTTTCTAAGCATGTTAATGCAGCGCTTGCAGCAGTTAAGAATTCATTGTTTTTAATTGTATTTAAGTCACTTAATTTTACATTTAAAAGAGGAGCTTTCATAGCAGTTAATGCAGCACTGATATATCCATATTCTTCTTCCCAGTTAACATCACTTAAATCGATTGTTGTAGTATCAACTTTAACATATCTTAATGCAAACATTGCAAGATCATTTAAATGAGATTTTAATGTTTCATTGAAAATTACAGCTTGTGCAAGAGCAATTAATGCATCTGCATCTGTATATACTAATTTCTTTTCTAAAATACCTAATGGATATGCGGCATTAATAACTTTAAAGATATCAGGTAAGAATTGTTCTACAAATGTAGTATTATCAACTCCATCTAAAATGTTAATTTGTACTTTATTTGAAGTGTAGTTTTTAACAACATTATTAGCAACTGGAAGTACAAGTTGTGCAAATAATTTTGAGTTTAATCCAGTATTAAATAATTCAATAATATCAGATTGACATTGAGAATCAGCTAATATAGTGAAATCTTTATTTAATATTCCTTTATAGTTTTTATAGAAGTTATAAGCTTTTCGAACTAATGATAAAGCTGTACTATATTCTTCTGCAAAAACAGTATCAGAATAATCAACTGGAACATTACCTAATAAATCCATATTATTTTTAACTTTATTAATTAAAGACATAGCTTTTGTTCTACCTGCAAATACTTGTTCAAATACAACAAATAATTTATCAGTTAAAGCTGAATTAGTAAAGTCAATTTCGTTATTACTAAATACACCCATTTCTAGCATAGCATTTAATGTAACAGCAATATTATTTAATAATAAATCAACTTGAGCATTATCATATGCTTGAAGTTCTGGTGCGATTGAATTGAATTTAGCAGCATAACGTTCTTGTAACCAATATGCTAATTCTTTAAGTGCTGTTGTATCAACTAAACCTTCATATAAAGCAATACCATGTTCCATAAGATCTGTATTACCTAAATGAGAAGTTTGTTTCCAATTTCTTAAGTAATTTGTAGCACCGAAAATGTATAAAATATGATCAGCTAAATCTGCAATTTTACTTGCTTCTGATTGTAGATCGATATTTTCAACATTAACGCCGCCTAAATCATAAGAAATTTTTCTATCAACAAATGCAAGAATTTCATCTTTCTTATCTGTTAAAATATTTAATTTTAATGCAGCTTCAAGAGCTGTTTCAGCAGCAGCAATTACAGCAGCGTTTTCAACATTGTCTTTGAATCTATTGCCTGATTGAACTACAGCATTTCTAATATCAGCGATACTGTAGCAAATTGTTGCTAATTCATCTAAATCTTTATCTAATTCTTCAGAAGTATATCCTGTTAAATCTAAATAAGATTGTACAATGCTTGGAGCTTTTGGTTGAATTAATGACATAAATGTTGGATTAAAGATTTCTACGAATACTTTTGATTCACCAAGTGATGCAAAAATATCTCCTAAAATAGCGAAATCTAATTCATTATACATTTTTCTAGCTTCATTAATTAATGCAGATTTATCATTTAAGTTTTTAACTAATTTCTTAGCATATCTTGCAAGTTCTCTAACAGAATTAAATCCGTATTGATCAGCTAAAGCAGCACCATTATCAATAATATCTTTTAATAGTTCTACTTCATAATCCCAATCAACACCACTTAAATCAATTGTTTGTGTATCAACACCAAGAGTTTTAAGAACTTTAAGAACAAGACCTTCGTAATTATTAAATGAATTTAATGAGTATACTTGATCTATTAATAATTTAACTAGATCTATTGTTTCTACACTAACTGGAGAACCAGTTAATGTAGAAGTTACAGGATTATACCAGTATAGATCTTTTTCTTTTAATATTTTTTCAATTTCAATATCAACTAGCGTTCTAAATATATCAGCAGAAACTAATAAATCTTCTCTAATTTCTGATGAAGTTAAAGATTCAACATCTAAAGCATTGATAATTTTATCAACTTTATCTGGAGTCTTAGTCTTGATATATTCAAGAACTTCTTTTGCTACTAGTGGAACAGCTGTAATATATACAAATTTATCATAAGCTTCAACTACTACATACTTATTATCATAACATAACTCATAAAGTGGTGTAACAAACATACGTTTATTATTAATGAAATCTTTATAAACCGATTTATTAACAAATGGATTTGCATCTGAAGTAAGTAATGGAGTTATAATTTCATAAATTTCTCCCATTAATTTCATGTCATTTTCAACATCGAAATCTGCAGATTTTAATCCAGCGATTGAGAATGGAAGAATATTTAAACTTTCAACACAATCAATTAATGCATATAAATTATGATCGAAGTAATTTAATTTTGCAAGATTATTGAAGAATTCTTTTACTAATTCTGCTTGATCATAATTAATATTTTCATCACGGATGAATGTATATAATCCTAATTCTCTAAGTTGTTTAACAAGTACAGATACAGTAATTAAATCTTCAGCAAATTCATCATTTGTAAATTCACTAACATCTAATAATTTTCCTAATCTACCATTACCTAATTTGCTTACAAAGTAATTTGCAATTGGTTGACCATTAGTTTGAAGAAGTGAACTATTGAATAGAAGATCAATAACATTTTCAAAGAATTCATAACGATATTCGAATTCGAAATATGAATATAAATTCTTTCTCATACTATAAGCATAATCATATAGATCATCTAGACCGTATACAAATGAGTATCTAATCATTTCATCAATAAAGTCTTCGTAAACATCACCACTAAATTCACCATATGTTTCTTTTAATAATAATGTATAGAATTCATCAATAATTGCAATTAATCTATCTTTATCACCAACAAAGTCAATTGCATCAATATCTAAGAAATCATAACCGAATGTAATACCTGCAATTGTTTTGCCATATAAGAATTTATTAACAAGAACTTGAACTATTTCGTTAATGTGATCTGTTAAAATTTGAGATTCGAATAATCCGTTAATAATGTTAATAATGCTATCTCTGAAATCTTTAGTGAAGAAGTCATAAGTTTTATGCATTTCAACAATTTGTAATTTTTCAAGTTCATTAACAACATATTTATAAACAGATAATTCATAACTCATTTCTGCAAAATCTAAATCAGCTAAATCTAAAGCATTATAAACTTTAGCAAAGATATTTGCTAATTTTGGTAATACTCGGATAGCTAAAGCACCACATTCACTATAAAGTGTAGTATTTACTAAATGAGATAATGCGTCAAATACATTTTCGATTACTTCGTAATCAGTTAAGAATTCTTTACTAATTTCAAATGGTTTAACTGTTGTAACATCAACAACTAACCAATTTTCATTTGTTAACACTAATGATAATTCATCAACCATTGCACATAATTTTTCAGCATCAGAAACAAGATCTACATTGCTGAAATCATATTGTTCTAGATCAATATTAACTAATTTACCAAGTGCATAAACAACTGTTTGGAATCTAGCTTGACCATTATTTAAATAATACATATTAAATAATGATGTAATCATTTCATTAACTGTTTCATTCTTATCGAATGGGAATTTAACAAATCCATGTAAGAATCCAAATACATCTAATTCTTTTAATCCAAGTAATATATCTCTTAAAGCAACTAAGTCGCTTGATAATTCACTACCGTTATTATAAATATTTTCTAAGTCTAATAATCCAGTTAAATTACCTTTTTTATTTAAGAACTTAGCAGAGAATGGTAATGCTAATTCTTCAACAACTTTTGATTGAGATAAAATATCAAAAATATCAGCAAAATTTTGAATGAAATCATTAGTTTTTTCAATTGGTAATAAGAAGTCTTTGAAATTAATTTGGAAAATGTCTCTCATATAATCACAGTTAGTTACAGCTGCAACGTAAACTAATTTTTCAACTAATTCTACAAATAATTCTACTTCATAAGCGTAATCAATTGATTCTAAATCAGCATCAGAAAGATCTAATCCAAGTTTTGTTGCTACTAGGTTAAGAACTTCTGCACCATTACCAACAAGGATATTTAAATTAAATAATGTTTCAAGAACACTTGTAATAGGTTCTACATTTCTTAAATTATATTTTTGTCCCATGAATAAGAATTCTGCTAATCCAGATTGTACTAATGTATCAATCATTGCAATTACAGATTCAAAATCTTGAGTTAATGTATCACTTGTTTGGTCTTCAAATAAGAATGAAATATCTGTTCCTTTCTCAGCAATAATTTCAGTTAAAATTGCGCATAAAGAAGGAAGTGCTTTTTGTAATGATTCAATGTTAATAACAGCTTCTAGAACATCAATAATATTTTCTAAATTTTTAACATCAAATTCTTTAGTTTCTTTGATATTCTTTATCACGGCAGAGAAATCTGAACCATAAACAACATCTAAACCATCACATAATTTTTCTAATTCTTGTAATACAACTTTAATATTTTGAACATCTTCATAGAATAAGATATCAGCATATTCTACAGCGGTTGTTCTATAATCGCTTCCAACTTTATTTAACACGACATTAAGAACAAGTTCAAGAATATTAGCATAACCTTTATTTAAAATGTTCATATTTTCAATGCATGTAAGAATTTCACAATATGCATTGAAGTTAAATTCTAATTCGTTAAAGCTTCCACCGAATAATACAAGAAGAAGTTTTGAATCAATAAGAGCAGGAATTGTGCTTGCTAAAGCAAGAATATCATTTGCTAATTCTTCAGCAGTTAATTCTTCTAAGAAGTCTAATCCACTTACCCCAACTTTATCTAATACTTTTTCAATAATAGCAGGTAATAAACTTATAATTAAATTAGAATCCACAACTTCAACGATTAAGTTCACAATTAAATCACCAGTTACATGATCATAGAAATCTTTGTCTAAGTAAGCTTTAACAAAGAACATTTCATTGATTTTTTCAATTGATGTTAATTCTTTTTCATCTAATAATGAAATAAATGCAACAATAATATCATTTAAGTTATCTGCTTCGTTAGCCCAATCATTGATTAATTCTAACTCTGCATTTTCTTTATCTAAACCAACTTTATCTAATACAAATTCTAATAATTGATTTTCGTTTCCTTGAACTAAATTTAATCCAAAGATAGTTGAAATTACATTTGTAATTGGTGTTAGATCATCATATGAAATTTCTTCATCCATTACTGCAAATTCGACAACACCAAGTTCAACTAATTGGTCTAACATATCAATTAAAGATGTTACGTCTTCTGTTAATGTTTTAGCTGTTTGACCTTCAAACATGAAGCCTAAATCTAATCCTTTATTATTTAACATAGTATTTAACATAGCAGATAATGCAGGATATAATAAATTAACAGTTTCTATATCATTTGCTAATTCTAAGATATCTACTAATTGTTCAGCAAGTACATTATTTAAGATCTTAATTTCTTTAAATTCTTTTAATAATGGTGCTATATCATTAATACAATTAATATCTAAATGTTCACAAATTGCTTCAACAATATCTAAAATAGCTAATATATTTTGCATTTCATCAGCAAAATTAATACCTTCTAAATCTGTTGCTTCTACTTTTGCAATACCTTGTTTATCATTTAAGCTATTAACTAATAATGAACCTAAAATATCCCAATTTTTATTAACAATATTAAGTTCAACTAATCCGTTAACAATTCCTTCGTATGCGTCAAAATTAAATTCTAATTCTTTAACATCTCCGCCAAATAATAATAATATTAAATCAGCATCAACAGCATCATCGATAATATTAACAAGAGTTAAAATATCTTCAGAAAGTTCAGTAGTTGATAAATTTTCAATTAACGCTTGTAAATCAGCATTTTTAGCGGCTTTTAAGGCAGAAGTAATACCAACTGCAGCACCTAATACAGAAAGTTTAGACTCAACTACTTCATGAAGAACATTAATAATTTGTTCACAATTGTTTTCTAAAACTTCAAGAAGATTTTCAACTTTTACAACTTGTTTAATTTCTTCTAATGAAGTTAATTGATTTTCTTCAAATAATACATAGATTTCTGAAACAACATCTTGTAATTCAGCAATTTCTTCATTCCATAAATAATTATTAAAATCTGCATCATCAACAGAAACTTTTCCTAATACAAAATCAAGAAGTTCTTCTTTTGTACTTTCTAATACATTTAAGTTAAATAATTCATAAATCGCATTATTAATAACTGCAGCTCCAGCACTTGTAACATCAATTACACCATTAGCGTAGAAGAATTCCATAATGCCATATTCAATTAATGATTCAGCAACATCTAAAATTGTTTTAATATCTTCAATTACTAATTCTTTATCTAAGTTTTCGAATAAGAAATCAATATCAGGACATTTTTCAACTAATACATCTATTAAAACATTAACTGATTGTACTAATGTTTCTGCAGCAATTAATTCTTCAGCTAAAAGGATTGCAGCTTCGGCAAATGGTACAATTTCAGCATTAAATTTAAGTGTAGTAAATGCTTTTAATACTTCATCAACTGTTGCAACTTCTTTATCTGTTAATTCTTTAACAACTGCTTGTAATTCTGGTAATGCATTAATAATAATTTCAACTTCACTTGCAAATGAAATTCCATTATATGCTCCTTCTTCAACTTTTGCTGAAGTTTTAGCTACTAATGCTTTTACAGCCATTTCAATAAGTTTACCATAGTTATTTTCAACTACATATAAATCTTGTGTTAATACTAAGATTTCTTCAATAACAGCGAAATCTAATTCAATAGATTTTGCATCTGTTAATGCTTGTTCTAAAAGTCCTTCTTCAAGAGCAATTTCAGCTATTTCTAAAGCTGTCTTAACATCATTTGATAATTCTAAATTATTTAATCCGTTAGCTAAGAAGTCTACTACTTCAAATTTATCCGCGATTGCTTCAACAACTTTAGTTAAACTATTTTCAATAGTATCTAATTCAATTAATTTTTCAACTAAATTAATTGCAGCTGCAAGAACATCTAAAATTTCAGTATTAAATTTAACTTCTTTTACAGCATTTAAAATATCTCCAACTGTGTAAACGTCTTTATCTGTTAATGCTTTAAGTACTTCATTAACTTCAGGGAATGCAGCAATAATAATTGCTAATTCTTCTTCAAATGAAACAGTTTCATATAAATCTGCATCTACTTTAACATTTTCAGATAATTTACTTAATCCCATATTAACTAATGTAGCAGCAACATAATTCCAATGTTTATTTAAAACATTTAATCCTTTAATTTCTTCTAAAAGACCCGCATAAACATCTAAATCAACTACTAAATCATCTAGACTTTCGCCAAATACAACACCAATAATATTTGTGTCAATTAAATCATCTAGTAAATTAACTACAACTTTGATATCTGAAATTAATTCGCTAGCTTCAAATTTACCAACTAATTGATTGAAATCAGCAAACGCAACATTACCAACATGTTTATTGAAAATGTCAACAATTGTTAATTCAATAAATTGTAAATCTAATACATTATTTAATAACGCTTGTAATTCTTCAGAAATTCCATCTAATACATCTTTTTGTAAATAGAATTTACCATTGATATAACCTTTTAAGTTATTTAATTCATTAATGCCTTTTGTGTCTAAAATATCTGCAACAATTAATAATACTTCTTTAATTGTTTCAATTTCAGTTTCAACATCTAAAGCAGTAAATTTATCAGCTTTTACTTCAACATATACATTTAACATTCCATATACTTTTGAAGCAAGTACTGCAAAGATATCTGCTGAGTATAAATCCATTAAATGGCTTTCAGGAATGAAATCTAAAATCTTAACTAATTCTTCAGTAACAACTGGGTTTAAAGTTTTATCAAATACAAAGTCTAATAATCCAGCTTCATATGCATTTTCTTTAACAGTTTCTAAAATTAAAACTAAATCTTCTACTAATAAATCTGCATATTGACCATCATTTAA
Organism: Bacilli bacterium; assembly: GCA_045612145.1. GTDB lineage: Bacteria > Bacillota_I > Bacilli_A > ML615J-28 > CAG-313 > CAG-313. Next base: position 22,141 of record JAZKYN010000106.1, on the reverse strand, counting down.
GAAGCTTACATCTAAGCCTTTTTCTGATGCAAATTCAACTACAAAATCAATTAATTGAGGTGTAATTAATTCGATTAATTGTAAGTCTGTTGCAGCAACAACAACGTCAATTAATGCTTCAAATGTTTCTTTGTTATAGAATTCTTTATTAGCAAATTGTTTTTCTTTTACGATTACTAATAAATCTGCTAAATCTGTAATATTTTGAGCTTCTAAAACAGGTTTTAAACTTCTTACAATATTTGCAATATTTACAAATTCTTGTTCAGGATTAATTTCTGCTACATCTTTAGATGTTACAGATAAACCAAGTTTTTCACCTGCTAAGCCTAAAGCATAATTATATAAATTTAATAATAATTCTTCATCTCTATTATTGATGATATTTAATTCATATAATTTTTCAATAATTAATGCAGCTTTTTCTAAATCAACGTTTTCAACGTTTCTATCTTTGATTAATTCGCATAGACCAAAATCTACTAAATCGTCAATTAAGTCTGCAATTGTATTAATATCATCTAATAATGCATCTTTTTCAATGTCTTTTAAGTATTCGATTGCAAACGGTAAGTTACCACTAGCAAGTTTGAAAATACCGAAGTTATATAATTTTTCAATAACATTTGCTAATAATTGTGAATCAGAAACAACTCTTAATGCATCGCTTAATACTGCTAGTGTTTCTTCTCTAATCATGTTAATATCTAAGTATTGTTGATCTTTAACAATAGCAAAAACATCATCAAGAGTATATGCATTCATAGCATCTAATAAGTCGTAAGCTAACGCAATAAAGTCTTTAAGAACAGCAAGTTCTTCTTTCCAATTAATTGCATCAAGTCCTAGATCTTCTACTGTAATAATTAAATCACCTTGTTGATCTAATTTTTCAAATACTTTTTCAGCAACTAATTCAACAAATTCAATGTTTCTGAATAATGATAATTCATAAAGTTTGTCAATTAATGATTGAACTTTTTCAACTTCTGGAAGTTCCAATGCTCCTTTGAAACCATTATTAACATATTCACAAGCATTTAATTCAATTGCCGCATAATCAACAATTCCGAATAATTTGTGTAAATCATCTAAAATAAATTCATTAAATTCTTTACCATCAACTTCTAATTCGATAACATAAGTTAAATCAAATCCTTTATCTTTCAATACATTTTCTAATACATATTTTGCAGCTTCAGGAATAATAACTTTAAATAATTTAATTTCAATTAAATCATCTAAAATATCAGTAACTGCGTTAACAACTTCTGGTTGGATGAATTTTTCAGTTGCATATTCTTTATTGTTGATAAAGTCTTTTAAGTCTGCAAATGTATTAACACAATATTCAGCATTTGAACCTTCAATATCATTACGTAATAATGCAGTAACTTGTGAAATAATAGCTTTAAATTCATCTTTTTGTGCTAACCAATCTTCAGAAGTAATAGTATCTAATTCTTCATTTAAGTCAAGTTCGAAATTTAATTTTTCTAATGCGAAGTTTACTCCCCATTCAACAAATGCAGTTTCATTACCTTTGAATAAATTGATATCATATAAAACATCAATAATTTCACAGATAATTTCTGTAGATTCAACAGATGAAATATTAAAGTCACTACCATTAATTGCATCCAAAATATGTAATTCAACTAGTTTATCAACAATGTAAGTTAAGCAACTAATATCTTGCATTAACGCTTCACCTGAAGCATCAGAAACACCTAAAATTTCAATTACTTCAGCAAAGTTTTCAGGAATTAAATTAGCTTCTTCTACGAATTTATCATATAAACTTGGAAGTAATGTTGCAGCAAGTTTAGAACCATTTGCATTTTCATCTTCGTAAGCACCGAATACAACGTCTAATGCGTTTAATAATGCTTGAGCAGTTGCATCTTTAGTCCAGAATGTTAAATCAACATTTAATTTACCTTCTTCATTTACAACACTGAATTCTTCATCTTGTAATACTGGAGCTAATGCATCAATGAAAGAAATTAATACTTCTTGTTCACCATCATAATCGATTGAAACTAATTCGTTATATAAATCTGAGTGTAGAGGGATATCTAATACTTTTGCAATTTTTAAGATGATACGGATGATTCTTCCTTCGTTATCTTCTAAGAATTTAGATTCAAAAATACCGTTAACAATACGTTTTAAAGCATCAGTATTAGCTAAATCAATTGCGCCTAATCCACCATCTTTTGCATCTAATAAATTTAATTCAACAGCAGCTCTTAAAATATCAACTAATTTAATGATTTCATCTACTAAGTCTTTTGAACCTTGAGCATCATCACCAAATTTATCCATGATATCTTTAATTAAATCTGCATCGTCAAAATCTCCACCTAATTCAAGTTTTGGTAATAAATATTTGTTAATAATACCAGGTAATGTTTCTACGAAAATATTAGATTCAACTAATGTTTCAAGAACAGAAACAACATAGTCAATGAATTCATCATTTTCTAATAATTCAACCCAATTTGTATTAGCTAAGTCATGAATATCAAATTTTTCTAATGCATCAATTTCTTTTACTAAATCTACTAAAGCTAAAATAACAGCTTCTTCGTTTTCCCAATTAATGCTTGCTTTGTCAAAATTATCAGGTAATGTAGTCCATTCATATTTTTCAATAGTTGCTAATAATGCTTCTGTTTTTGTAGCATCATCACCTAAAATATTTAAATCAAAAATGTTGCTAATTAATTCTTTTACGATTGCATTTCCTTCTTCAGAAGTAATATCTAATTCATTGAAATCAAATGGATTTAAGTTATCTAGAACTCCTAAATCATTAACATTTTCTACGATATCTAAAATAGTATCGATATCTTCATGCCATTGTTCATTTGTAATTTCTTCAAGATCAATAATTCCTTCGAATTCGTTTAAATTAGCATCAGCTAATGTTTTATTTAAGAAGTATTGAGCAACTGGTGCAACAACTTTACTATAAATTTGTGCATCAATTAATTTATTTAAAGCATTTGCTAAAGCTTCAAATTTTTGCTCATCATTAATGATATCTTTTACTAATGCAAGAACGTCACCTTGGAAATCTTCAGCAGATTCAAAACCAAATTTTAAGAATTCAGCATAGATTTCTACAAATAATTTTAATTCTGCTTCCCAATCAACACCTTCAAGTGTAACTTCTTCGATTGAATCGCCAAGTAAATTTTCAAGAGCATCTAAGTTAATTGCAACTTCACTTAAAATAGCAAATAAATCTGTAGTAACACTAACGTTGAATAATTCATCAATAACTTCTGTAAGTTTATCAGGATTTAATGCGAATACATCAAATTTAATTTCAGGATATTGAGATAAATCAACAAGATCAAGAGCAACTTTTGCAACATCTAAATAAGCCTTTACATCATCAAGAGTAAAGAAATATTTTAATAACATGAAGTCTTCAAGATTTCCTGCATCTTCAAATACTTTTGTTAAATTTTCATTGTTTCCGATAAATCCAAACACTGCTGGAACAACAATTGCTTGAGCAATTTCTAAATCTAAAACATCTTTAACAAGTCCTAAAACAAAATCTAATTTTTCTTCATTTGTAAGAATTTCTTCTACAAGAGCGTTAACATCTAAGTCAGCTAAACTTGTAATGCCTAATTCTTGGATTTTTGCATAAATATCAACTAATGCATTTAATTCGTTTGCAATATTTAAATCATCAACATAAACATCATCAGAAATATCTCCGATTAAATTTTGTAATGCTTCTAAATTTAATGCTACTTTAACGATTAGTGGATATGCTTCGTTCATTAATTCTGTTTGTCCAAGTAATTCAACAACATTTCTTAATTCTTCTGCATCAAGCGTTAAAACGTTAATATCGCTAATTGGGAATAAGCCTAAATCGTAAGCTTCGATTACTGCATCTAAAACAAGATCAATATCGCCTTTCCAATCGATATAACGTAAATCTAAGAATGCTACTTTTTCATCACCAAGAATATCATTTACGCTTTCCATTTCAGCAGCGTATTCGATAATAACTGGCATTAATTTAGCAACTAATTTAGATTCTTTTAATGCGTTAAGAACTGCAGCAAATTCTTCTTTTGACATTGATTTGAAATTAACATTTCCTTCAAGAGTATTAGCAGCTTCAATAAATACTTTTATTTCGTCTGTTAAATAAACTTTTTCGTCAGCTAATTCCATTTTCAACATTTGGTCAAATAATCTTTGACTAAATGATTCTTTAAAGAAGAACGCAGAAATACCGTCAAATTTACCGATAGCACTATTATCATACGCTTCCGCAAAATCAAATGCCATTTCTACAGGATTTGTAGAATTTGATACTTCAACTTTAACTTCACCGTTAACAACGTCTGATAATAATTTTTCTGTTTCTGCACTTGCAGTATCTAAAATTGAAGTGATACCAGAAAGTGGAACACAAACTAAAACAGCAACGAATAAACCTTTAACAGCACCAGCAGCTGCACCTAATAAACGATGTTTGCTGTTACGTTTCTTTAAAGGGTTTTCCTCTGTTGTGATAATAGCTTCTTCATCATCACCTTCATTGTCGACAACAACTTGTTCGTCAACTTTATTTTCATTCACTTCAACACCTTTTGCCTTTTGTTTGTTAGCTTTAGCTTTCTTAACAATTAGTCTAACAATAAACGTAATAAAACGAATAATTGGACAGATGATTAAAATCGCTATAGTACCTACAAGTAAGCCAGCAGCGCGGCATACAGTAGAAACAACGCTAAGGAAAAGATTATAAGTTTCCTTGCCCTCAACTAATAAACTTTCTCCATTAGGGATAATCGTTTTTGCATACGCAACAATTGCATCCCATAATGTAACGATTGACGAATCGTTAATACCCAGCATATTAGCTACGCTTTGACCGAACTTAGCGTTCAGTATAGTTGCAGCATCGCCAAATACGAGCCAAGTTAAAACTAGTAAGACAATGAAAACTGCTATGCATGTTAGTTCGCGTTTTAAACCCGCAATAAAACCTAACAATGCACATAATGCTACTAATGCTAGTAAGCCTAAACCAGCAAATAGTAAGATTAGATTAAAATCCATATTTTTTCACCTCTTTATTTCATGACTTTACCAACATATTTTACCAAATTATTATTTATTTTGCAAGTCATTTCACATTTTAAATTGTTATTTTACCAAATATTGTTAATATTTTATTTATTATATGTACTAAAACCTAATAAAATTACACATTTAAATAGGAAAAAATCAAAAAAATTTTTAAATTATTTTTTTACACAAAATATTGTATTTTTATATATCAAAAAACTGTAATATTTTACCAATAAAACGTCAATATTTATAAAAAAATCAAGCCATTTTATGGCTTGATTTTTGTTTGCTTTTATATTAATTATTACCAAGTACACCTAAGAATTCAAGGATAATTTCAGCAAATCCAGAGTCTTCAATTCTTTCTAGAAGTTCTTCATCAGTGATTTCAAAATCATCTTTATTTTCAACTTCATTGTATAAATTTAATACATCTTCTACTATACTTGCTTCCTTACTCCAATCAATATCATCTGGAATTTCTATACTATCAGTAGGTAAGAATTCTGATAATAAATCTTCAACGATATTGTTATCTCCTTGAGCATTTCCAAGAGCTTCTAAGCTTGCCGCAATATCAGTAATTGAATCAATATTTTCTGGATCGAATGCTTGTAATTTATTTACCAAATCAATACAATTTCCAATATTTACAGCCTGTTCACTTAATACTTCTTGTTTAGTGAAATCATATAATTTTTCACCAGTTTCTGGATCAACTGGCATAATATTTAATCCACTTTCTCCTAAAACTTCATTTAAAAGTGTACCCATAACTTTTGAAGCAATAACACCTTCACTAGCATCTAACATTAATTTTGTTATATCTTCACCATTTAATGATGTATAATCTGTTGTTTCTCCTTCTGATGAGAATAATTCTAATGCATCTTTTGCTACATTAACTAAAGCTTTAAATTCAACTTTTCCTGTATTTTGTTCGATTAATAATTTATCATTTTCTGTTAACTCAATATCATAACCAATACTACTTATTAAATCATCAATTAAATCAAATGCAAATTTTTTAGTTATTGAACATTTTATTAATGCGTCAAACAAATCACCAAGTTGTTCTGATGTTTCATCTAGATCATCAGACTCTAAAATGTTTCCATCTAAATTTTCAAGATTAGTAACATTTAATAAAGCCATTATAACATCTACAAAATTTTCAGTTTCAACGTCCCAATCGATATTCTTAAAATCTTCTTCATCATATGAAATAAATGAATCTAGTCCACATGTGTCACAAAGCATAATAATTAATTCACTTTGATGACCTTTTATAATTTCTAAACTTAATAGACTTACAAGAGCTTCTTTAAATTTTACTTTATCTTCCTCATTAAGTGTAATTTCTAAACTACCACCTAACATATCTTCTAAGCCTAATTCAGTTAAAATATTAAAGATATCTATTATACTTGTTAAATCTGTAGATAATCCATCTTTTAAATAACTAACTGTAATATAATCAGCAAATTTTTCAAATCCCATTTCAGCTAATAGATCATTTAGTGTATTGATAATAACCTGAGCAAGATAGTCTTCTGCAATTTCTAGTGTAAATATTTTATCTACTAGTTCAGGGAACATTGTTGTGAATTTTTCTTCTTTAATTAAGTTTTCTATATTTTCTAAATCAAAATCACATGTTACAACAAATTCAAATACATCTACAACAACTTCTAAGAAAATATGTATTTCAGATGACCAATTAATATCATCTTCTAACATTTGTTCAAAATCAATTCCTAAATCTTCACCAACAAATGATACAGCGTATGCTATTAATTGTTTTTCATTTCCTGTGATTAATTTTAAATCTACAATTTTACCAAATGCTTCTAATAATTTTTCTTTAGTTTCTTCATTGAAATCTAATTCTGTTTCTTCTAAGAAATATTCTAATAGTCCTGTTTGTTCTAAAAGTTTATACGCATCTACTAATTGATTAATATCATTTACTAAATCATTTTCAATATATTCAACATCTATAATACCTTTAAATTCTTCTAAATTACTTGTTTCTAAGAACTCTTCAAGATATTCTACTGCAAGAGGAAGTACATATTTTTCAGCTAATTGCATACTTAATGCAATATCTAAAACATCACTAATCCCGTCAATAATAATATCAGATTCTAATAATTCTAAATAATCAATTGTATCTTCAAATTTTAATGATTCTAAATCAAGAGATAAAACAGTTTCGATTAAAGTTGTGATTATTTCACCTACACTATCAACTTCTTTTCCCCAATCAATATCTTCATCAAAGATACCATCATATATTTCTTCATCTACTTCTGTAAATATCAATATAGTTTCAATTATTTTCTTTTCTTGATTTTTAATTAATTCTAGATTTAAAATAAGTTCAACAAATCCTTTTAAGTTCTCTTTAACTTGTTCATTAACTACAAATTCAACATCCTCTTCACTCATAATATAATCAATAATACCACTATCATCTAATAATAAATAAGCATTATAAATCGCCTTTATGTCTTTTATTAAACTATATTTAATATAATCGTTTGTAATTAATCCATTTAAATTTGATAAATTATTTTCATCTAAAAGATCGCTTAATAATTCTGTACCAAGTTGTAATACAAGTTTATCTGTTATTTCTAAATTTAAAATAATATTAACAGCATCAAGTACTTCTTCAACAACAGCTTTATTCTCTAAAATCACGAAAACATCTAGATTTTCTAAATCAAGTTTTTTTGCACAATTTAACAGAGAAATAAAGAATGGTTGTAATTTTTCTAAATCCGTACTTATTTCAAGTTTTGCAAGTTCTTCAAAATCAATATCAACTCCTAACTCTAAAGAGTCTTCAATTGAATTTAAGTAATTCATCGCAACAGGATATGCAATTTTTATGACTTTACTATTAGCAATATAATTTGTAATTGTAACTATATCCTGTTCTTCAATTAAATCAACCATTTCATTAATATTCACTTCTTCTGACATCTCAAAAGCAAGCTCAATTGCTCTTGGCATATATCCACCAATACCGTCTAACTCCTTAACAATATTGATATTAGCATATTCAGTTGTTATTAATAATCTATCTCCAAGAGTCTTTGCTCCTAAACCGAAAACCCCATCTTTACTTTTACCAATATTTGAAGTTAGTTTTAACATTACTGAACTTCCAATAGCTTCATCTAAGTCGTCATTTAGCTCTTTCATTTCATCATTAACTAATGCTGCTTCTTCAACAACAACAGCACCAATTTCAAGTGCACCATACAGTGGCACAAAGAAAATCATTAATACAATGAAAAATCTAACTAATGAACAACCTAATCCTAATAACTTACTAGTTCCACTATATTGTACTTTAACACCATTTCTTTTTTTGCGTAAAAATGGTAGAAAGATTTTGAAAATTAAAGTTATTATTGGACAAATAATCAAATAAATCAAAACAGACATTACTGTAAATAAAACCATTGATATAGCTGACACTGTAACATCATCAATTAATCCCGTTAATTGAGATTGATATAATGCATCAATATTTCCTTCAAATAAACTATCCGCAACAACTGTGTATACAATATTTTTAACAGTTACTTGTTCTGCATATACATCATAGTTTATTGGTAATTCCATTTCAATTACGTTTCTAATTATTCCTTTGCATCCTATTGAGAAAAATAAGACTAAAAATAAGACTAAAATAAGTCTGAATAGATTTCTAGCAAAACCTCTTCTTATTCCAGTTAGAACGAATCTTAACAAAATTAATGCTATTAAGATATCCAGACCTAACATGGCAATTTTGATAATATCTATATAATCTGATAACATTTGTATCCCTCCAAATCTTATATCCATTATACTACATTTTGTTATAAAATTCAAGCAAATGTTTAATTATTCAACTAGATTTATTTTTATTTTTAACGCTGTTAATTTATCTAATATATCCTCATATCCTCTTAATACAATTTCAAAGTTTTCTATTGTAGAAACATTGTCTGCTAATATTGAAAGTATTATACAAGCAAAACCACATCTTAAATCATGTGCATAAAAATTTGAGCTATTTATATTAGAGCGATTTATATATATTTTCTTGTCTTTATACATTACTTTACCATTTGCTTTTTTTATTTCTTTTATTTGAGAAATTCTTTCTGGATATACCTCATCGACTATTATGGAAGAAGTTATGGAATTTAAACAAGTTACAGTTAAAATTTGTTGTAAATCAGTTGGAAACATCGGATAATATGATGCTTTTTTATTAACTCCTTTTGTAGGATATTCTTTTACTATCCTTACATTATTTTCATGTATTTTAATATTAACACCTAGTTGTTTTACTGTTTCGATTACTTCACTTAAATATATGCAATCAACATTCTTTATAATTACATCACTTTTATCTACTGCACACGCAAGTAACATATAACTTCCTGCTTCAATCCTATCACTTACAACATTAAATTCCGTACCTTTTAATTTCCTTACACCTTTAATTAAAATTGTATCATTATATATTTTAATATATGCACCCATTGAATTTAACATTTTTATTACTTCAAGTACTTCTGGTTCTAATGAAGCATTTTCAATTATTGTTGTATTTTTCCTTAATACTGATGTATATAATATATTAATTGTTGCTCCTAAAGATTTTTGTGGTAATGTATATTTAATTAATTGACTATTAGATTTTGTTTTTTTAAAATACAAAACATTGTTTTTTATCGTTATTTTATATTTTATTTTTTTAAAAAAATCTAAATGATAATTTATTGGCCTATCACTAAATGAACATCCACCAGGAAAACATGATTTAAAATTTATTCTATTTGCGACAAGACCACCAATAACATATATAGATGCTCTTATCTTTTTTATTAAATCAAGATTATTCACTTTTTTTATTTTTTCCTTTTTTAGAATTAATTGTTTCTTTTCATAATCATGTTTTATAGTTATTCCAATATCTTTTAGAAGACTTTTCATTACTTCAACATCACTTATTTTAGGGACATTATTTAAAACTACTTCTTCTTTTGAAAGCATACTACATACCATTAGAGGAAGAATTGTATTTTTCGAACCACTAATTGTTACAGTGCCATTTATAGATTTTATCGGTTCGACTTTTATTTTCATTTTAATCACCTTTATAACAACATATGATTATATACAATAAAATATTATTAATTATATAAACATTTGAATTAAAAATCAAAATGTGCTATTATATACAATGTTAACATTTTAAAGGATGTGAATTAAAATGAGATATCGTATAGAAAAAGACCAATTAGGAGAGCGCCAAGTACCTGCAGAAGCATACTACGGTATTGAGACTCTTCGTGGTAAAGAAAATTTTGAAATAACAAAAAGAGGCATATATAGACAGCTTATTAAAGCACTTGCAATTGTAAAAAAATCTGCAGCAAAAGCTAATATAGATGCCGGTAATATTGATGAAAAAACAGGTAAAGCAATTATGCTTGCTTGTGATGAAATCTTAAACGGAAGACTTCATGGTCAATTCGTTACAGATTTAATCCAAGGTGGTGGCGGAACAAGTATCAATATGAACGCTAATGAAGTTATTGCTAATCGTGCAAATGAACTTCTTGGTGGTAGAAAAGGTACATATGAATTTGTTCACCCAAAAGATCATGTGGATTTTTCACAATCAACAAATGATGTTATTCCTACTGCAGGTAAAATTGCTATTATTAAACAATTGAAAAAATTAGTTGTTGAACTTAAAAAATTAATAAATTCTTTATCTGATAAAGCTGAAGAATTTAAAGATGTTACAAAAATGGGAAGAACTCATTTACAAGATGCATTGCCAATTAAACTAGGGCAAGAATTTGCAGCATATGCAAATGGTCTTACTAAAGAATTAAAACGAATTGAACTTACAATTGATTCTTTATGCGATGTTAATATGGGAGCAACCGCAATTGGTACTAGTTTAAATGCTAATGAGAAATATCGAAAAAAAGTAATTTTCCATTTAGGTAAATTTTCTGGTGAACCTTTACGATCTGCAAAAGATTTAGTTGATTCAACAAGAAATTTAGATTCATTTGGATATGTTAGTAATTCTTTAAAATTACTTGCATTAAACCTATCAAGAATTGCAAAAGATTTATGTATTATGGCAAGTAATTCTATTAATGAAATTATTCTTCCACATGTTCAAGGTGGTTCTAGTTTAATGCCAGGTAAATTTAACCCTGTTGTACCCGAAATGGTAAGCCAAGTTTGTTACTATGTTGTAGGTCTTGATACTACAATTACAATGGCACTTGAAGATGGTCAACTTGAAGTTAATGTTAATACTCCAGTTGTATTAATGAGTTTATACGAACAAATAACTACGTTAAGAAGAGCTATTAGAACATTTAATAATCTTGCTATTGTAAATTTAAAAGCAACTGATAATCATGCAATCAACAAAGAAAATAGTATTTTCTTAATAACAGCTCTAGCTCCTCATATTGGGCACAATGAAGCAATTAATATTGTTCATGAAGTTTTAAACTCTTCAAAAACAATTAAAGAAATTATTATTGAAAAACAATTATTAACAGAAGCTGATATAGAAAGTATATTAGATGATAATAACTTAACTAATTCAGGTATTGTGCTTGAAGAATTGTTAAAAAAATAAACCTATTGGATCACCAATAGGTTTTTGTTTTATTCTACTACAATTGTTTTTGCCCATTCCATGAATTGATTTTTGTTAGCGTTAAAATCTTTTTCAAGAGACCAAAAATTCATTGTATAATAATCGTCTTTCCCTTCCATTGTTACAAGCATATATTTATAAGTTATGTTACTTACTTTCGCAGTATAATATCCGTATACAAATTTTACTCCATTTTCATCATAAGTTAAAAGTTCAACATCTTTCAATTTACTTACTTCTACAACTTTATTTGCATACGTTTCAAGCTTATTATCTGAAATATTTAAAAGATCTTTACTTTCTTGATTTCCCATAAAACCAACTTTTCTAGTTACATATACAACTTGTGCACCACTAATTTCTTGCTGTTTAAACTTTGAAGTTAGTGTTATTGTAATTCCATTAGACGTAAAAGTTTGTTCTTTTCCCTTACATGAAGTAAGAGTAAATAACATTAGTAACATAACTATTGTTACAATAATATTTCTAATTTTTTTCATTTAATCATCTCCTAAATTGAATTGTTTTAATTCGTTTTCTTGTAAATCAGATAGATTATATTTACCGATTCTAATTCTTTTTAATGATATAACAGTATTTTTATTATAAATTACTAATCTTCTAATCTGATGATATTTACCTTCAGATATAATAATATTAAATGTATATTTGTCTATTCTCTTCACTTTAGCACTTAGTGTTTCTTTTCCTCTTAGAATAATTGGTTTTTCTAAATCAGTAATGAACTTTTCTGTAATTGGATATTTTACTTTTACAACATATTCTTTTTCAACATGAGAATTTGGATTCATTAAACTATCACTAAACTTACCATCATTTGTAAGTATTATTAATCCACTTGTATCTTTATCAAGTCTTCCGACACAAAATACTCTTTGTTTTAAATTTAATTTTTCAATTATATTGTCTTTTATATTTAAATTATTTGTGCAAATAACACCAACAGGTTTGTGATATAAATAATAAATTTTTTCTACTTTTTCTAAAACATTATTATCAACTGTTATGATATCATCATCATTTACAATATATGAAAGAGATTCAATTTTATTATTAACTAATACTCTGTTTTCTTCAATTAATTTGTACACTTCACTTTTTGTGAAATTACCTCTTTCTTTTAATGATTTAGCTAAATGTATTTTATTCATATATTTCTTCTATTCCGTTATATATCGTTACAATTTTAAATTTAAGTGGTTTAGATAAATCTTTAATTCTTCCGTTTTCTAGAACATTATCTGTAAGTGGTACTAATTTAATTGAATATCCTTCTTTAATAAATTGAAGTACATCATATTCTACTTGTACCATTTCTAAGAAATGATTCCAAAGTTTGTTTTCTCTTAAAGTCATTGGACAGTTTTTACCACTAAAGTAATGATGTGGTTTTATATCGTCCATTTTTAAATTATTTTGATCTAATAAATAAGCTGTAAGTTTTGCAGAAAGTTGCCAGTTTAGATATATATCAGCACCTTCATTAATACAAACTTCCATACCAATACCATTGTTATTGCCACCTCTGTTGGCAATTTTTTTATATGTATTATTAAAATATGTTTCACCAAGATGATATGTGCCATTTTTATTAATACATAAAATTCCATAGTCATTGATATCTTTTTCAGTTAAAGTTACTCCTTCAACAACTGGTGAGTTAACGTTTGTGCAAATATCATTGATATAATACATATTATCTTTTATTGTAATTTTACAATTTTCACTTACAGGTACTTTTGTATCATACAATTTGTAATCAAAATATGTTGAGTCACCAGCATGATATGCAATTTCATTATCAGGAATATTATGATATATTCCATCATTTCCTACTACATATTGAAAACTTGCGGCATATTTATTCCCATCATTGTTTTCTGTTCTTACTGCTTCACTCCAGTAGAATGCACCTTTATATTCTGGTACATCACCTGTATCATGAATAACAATATATTTTTTTTCTCTTAATCTTCCGTCTCTATTTTCATTTTCAGGACTTGCTAAATTTTCTTTTATTTTTAACTCTTCGAATAAATATGGAACTATACTTGATACAACTTTGTAGTCATAATTTTTTGTCCAACCATAAACAATAATGTCTTGTTCAAATGGTTTTTTGTCTAGTAGTTTTTTAAAATAGTCTAATACTTTGTTCATATTATTTTCTCCATGTTCTTGGTGTGAATAAGATTAAAACAGGTAAAATTTCAAGTCTTCCAATTAACATTGTTAATGTAAGAATAACAGTTGAAAAATCAGAGTAACCTGCAAACGAACTATATGGCCCTACTGCTTCAAAACCAGGTCCAATATTTGATAAACATGAAATTGCGGCAGAGAAATTGCTTGTGAATCCATGTGTAAATGTTTTACCATCAACAAGCACTTCTTTTCCATTAATTGGATCACATGAAATTATTAATACGACAATAAATGCTAAAAAGAAATACATAGTCAAGAAAGCAAATACATCATTTGATGTTTCTTGTTCTAATATTTTTCCTTCATATTTTGTTTTTGCAACATATCTAGGATTTATCAATTTTCTTATTTTTGTAAATATTGATTTTAAAGCAATAACAATTCTTGAAATTTTTATTCCACCGCCAGTAGAACCTGCCATTGCTCCAAATAACATTAGAATAAATATTACTGTTTTTGCAATTTCTGGCCAGTATTCATAATTAGTTGTAGAATAACCAGTTGTTGTAATGATTGATGCAACTTGGAAATACGCATGTCTAAACATCGATTCAAAATCACTACCAGTTACTTCTTTAAAACTATTATATTTTGTTGATATTATACTTATAATTATTACAGTAATTGCAGCAAATACAATTAAGAAATATGCTCTTAGTTCTTCATTTTTAAATACATCTTTTATCTTTCCAATTAAGATCAAGAAATATAAACTAAAGTTTATTCCAAATAAAATTAAGAATGTTGCGATTACATATTGTGTATATGGTGTTAAATATTCCATACTATTTGGAATAAAACCAAATCCACCTGTGCCTGCACTACCAAATGTAGTTAGTAAACTTTCAAATAAACCAAACTCATAAACTGTTCCATCAGGCCCAATTCCATCACCACTAAATAATAAGAATATTACTTCTGTAATAGTTAATCCTAAATAGATTAAGTATAGAATTCTTGTTGTAACTTTCATCTTTGATGCAATTTTACCAACTTGAGGACCAGGTGATTCTGCTTTTAATAAGTGAAGTGATGAGCCATCATCACTTTCAGGAATAAATATTAGGATAAATACTAATATTCCCATACCACCAATCCAGTGTGTAAAACTTCTCCAGAATAATGAACTTTTTGATAATGCTGTTACATCTTCTAAAATTGAAGCACCAGTTGTTGTAAATCCAGACATTGTTTCAAATAATGCATTGATATAGTTTGGAATATCTTTATTTATTACAAAAGGAAGTGCTCCAAATAATGTCATAACAATCCAAACAAGTGCACATATTGCAAAACCTTCTTTTTGATAAAGTCCTTTTCTTTTTGGATTAAACAGTTGAGTTAAATAACCAACTCCAATTAATATTATCATTGGTATTAAAAACGCATATATATTCTCATCGTAAATTATTGATACTACTAAAGGTAAAGCCATTAGAATACCTTCTAGTATCATAATTTTACCTAATATTTTTGTAACTAATTTTCCATTCATAACAATACCTATTCGAATGCATCACTTAAATCATCAAATTGTTCATGAGTTGTAACAACTACTACTGAATCATTTTGTTGAATAAAATCATTCCCACCAGGAATTATTACTTGCCCATCACGAATAATACATGCGATTAGACAGTTTTCTTTTGTTTTTAATTCTTTTAATGGTTTGTTATAAAATTTTTCTTTTTTTCTTGCAGAAAATTCAAGAGCTTCTATTTTGTTATCAACAAGTTTATATAATGTGATTACATTACTACCTCTATCATTTGAAATAGCTCTAAGGTAACTTATAATTTGGCTTGCAATAATTTCTTTTGGTGATACTACATTTGCAATACCAAGTTCTCCTACCATTCCAAGGAAACTTGTTTTTTTAACTTTTGCGATTACTTTTTTTGCTTTTTGTTTTTTTGCATACATTGAGGCAATAATGTTTTCTTCATCAACATTAGTTAAAACAACACAAGCATCAATTCCTTCAATACCTTCTTCAATTAATAAATCATGATCAGTTCCATCACCATAAATGATTGTTGCTTTTGGAAGTAATTCGGCAATTTCATCAGCACGTTCTTGATTATTTTCAATAACTTTTACATTGTAGTGTTTTGAAACAAGTTCATTAGCAAGATAATATGCTATTTTTCCTCCACCAATAATCATGATATTTTTTAGTGGTGATTTAATTAAATTAACTTCTCTTAAGAAAGATACAAGACTATTTGCATCAGCAGTAATATTAAGTCTGTCTCCTTCTTGCATTTTAAAGTGCCCACTAGGTATTACAACTTCATCTCCACGTTGTACAGCACAAATTAAGACTTTTGTTTTTACAACTTTTTGCATTGTAATAAGTGTTTCACCAATTAATGGATTACCTTTTTCAAGAAGTATTTCAACTAAATTTACTTTTCCTTTAGCAAATTGTTCAAGTTTTAATACAGATGGAATATTAATCATATTCACAATTTCTTCTGCAGTTGCACGTTCAGGGTTTATAATAAGTGAAATCCCTAATTCATCTTTCATTAATTCAACTTGTTTTTTGTATTCAGGATTTCTTACCCTTGCGATAGTTGAAGTTGCTCCAAGCTTTTTCGCAACAAGTGCCGCAAGAATATTAATTTCATCGTTTTGAGTAAGTGTTATTACAAGGTTAGCATTAGCTACCCCTGCTTCTTCTTGAATATCAATACATGCTCCATTACCAACAACACCCATTACATCGAATCTTTCAATAAGTTCTTCAACTTTTCTTTTATCATCATCAACAATTGTAATATTATGTTTTTCTTTTATAGCATGTTCAATAACTGTTCTACCTATTGTTCCACATCCAATTAATACTATATTCATAATTTCACCACCATTAGTATAATTGAATTTATTATATCATATTTACATTTAAGTGTCAATTAATGATGTGAAAAAATAAAAAGACAAGATTAAATCTTGCCTTAATATTTTAAAGGAAATTTTCCTGTTAGTTTTTTAACATTTTCTCTTACTTCATTAAGTATTTTTTCATCTTCGTGATTCTTTAAAGCTTTAGAAATTAGTCTTGCAACTTCCTTCATTTCTTCTTCTTTCATACCTCTTGTAGTAAGCGCAGGAGTACCAAGTCTTATACCACTTGTGATAAACGGTTTTTCTGAATCGTTTGGAATAGTATTTTTATTACATGTAATATATACTTCTCCAAGTAGTTTTTCAGCATATTTTCCAGTAACACCTACTGATGATTTTACATCAACAAGCATTAAATGATTATCAGTTCCATTAGAAATTACTTTAAATCCAAGGTTCATTAATTCATCAGCAAGTACTTTTGCATTTTTAATTACTTGTTTTTGATATTCAATAAATGATGGATCAAGTGCTTCTTTAAAGCAAACTGCTTTAGCAGCAATTATATGCATTAGTGGTCCGCCTTGAATACCAGGAAATATACTTCTATCGATTTTTTTTGCAATTTCTTCATTGTTAGTTAATATAATACCACCACGTGGTCCTCTTAATGTTTTATGAGTAGTTGATGTTACGATATCAGCATAAGGTACTGGGTTTTGGTGTAACCCTGCAGCGACAAGTCCTGCAATGTGAGCCATATCTACCATTAAATATGCTCCAACCAAATCTGCAATTTCTTTAAATCTTTTAAAATCAATTTCTCTAGGATATGCACTAGCACCTGTTACAATTAGTTTTGGTTTATATTCTTTCGCAAGCGATTCTACTTCTTCATAATCAATATAACCATTATCATCTACATGATATGCAACAAATTTATAATCATTTCCTGAAAAACTCAAACTATGACCATGAGTTAAATGACCACCATGATCAAGTGATAAGCCTAAAATTGTATCTCCACTATTAACTATTGCTCTATAAGCACCCATATTTGCTTGCGAACCAGAATGTGGTTGAACATTTACATACTTTGCGTCAAATATTTTTTTTAATCTTTCTTTAGCTAAATTTTCAACTACATCCACATATTCACATCCACCATAATATCTTTTTGATGGATAGCCTTCTGCATATTTGTTTGTCATTATAGATCCTGTTGCTTCTAAAACATCTTTTGACACATAGTTTTCTGAAGCAATTAATTCAAGATGTAATTGTTGTCTTTCTAGTTCATCACATATAGCATTGTAAACATCAATATCATTATTCTTTAGCATCTTTTTGTCCTTCTTTCCTTAATAATAAAAATCCAACAGCAAAAACAAAAATAGATACATAACCTATTATCATTATCACATGTTTTAAACCAGGGAATTCTTCTTCTCTAATAAAACATACGATAACATTTAAAGAAATAAATCCAATTAAACCAAGAGCACAAATTAAATAATATATTATTCTTCGCATGATTCACCTCTTGTTATTGTTTCAGATATAAATATATCTGTCTTAATTAATTCACCAGTAACACAAACAACGATTTTTGTTGTTATTGTTTCATCATCAATAGAGAATGTTCCACCATTAACTTTAACATTCATTTTGATACCATCAACATCAATTAAGTTTACATTTGTTTCTTCAAGATATATATCAGTATTTCCAAAATATGATGCGTTTGCTTTAACACTTCCATATTTTAAATTACATGTCATATTATCAAAAGTTGATGATGTCATTGTAATCTTTGTTTGATATGTGATAAATGAAATTGAAGAATCAGTATCATATTCATTATATTTAACTAAAAATTCATCACTTGGATTTGTGACATTTCTATTAATATAATACATTTCAACATTACCAGTTTTAAATTCTGTTGAAATATTTTTAGCTTTTATAAATCTCAAATCAAAACTACCAGCAGAATTATCAAGAGATATAGTATCTTCGACAATTACTTTGTCGAGTGTAATATCAGAGTTTCCTAAAGAAGATACTTTCATATTATTTGAATAAACATATTGTAGTAAACTTTCTGAATTTTGATCTTTATAAGTAATATTTGTAACATTAATTTTATCAAGAGCAGCTCTGGCAGAAGTGTTTGTTATGTTAAGAGTTTCAATATTTGCATCTTGAATAACTAAATCAGCTAAATGATTTTCAACAATGAATTCATTTACTGTGTTATTCATAAAATAAGACTTACCATCTTTTAGTTTTAAATTAACATTTGTTATATTATTTTCTTCACATGCAATACTTAAATTATATCCATCAACAACTAAACTACTAAAAGTTGATCTAGTAATAGCATATGTTGAATTAGATCCCTTTATATCTAAATTTAAATTACCGTTATAATCAACAATATCAAAATAGCCACCATTTAATGTTAAATCTAGTTTATTTAAACTATTACTTGTTGGTAAAACAATTTCAATTTTTGAAAGTGGCTCATCTAATAATCCAAACAAATCAAATACTTTTTGATTAATACTATCTATTGTAAATATTCCGTTTTCATTTTTATATTCTAATTTATTATTAAATTCATTATAATATTTAACTGTTATATTATTTACATCACCATAGAATACTTTGATAAAAGTTGTTGATTCGTTTACTTTTATTTCAGTTATATTATCTTCTAACGAAATTTCTTCTATTAATGATACTTCATCATTCATTGATCTACTAATATAGCCTTTTGTTACAAAGTTTGAAATACCAAAAACAAATAATGCAACAAATAATACTAATAATACTTTTCCAAGGATTCCTTTTTTATTAAATATTTTTTCTACTAAACCACTAATAGTAAATGATAAAAATTTATATTCTTTATCCTTATTTACAAATTCATATAAGAATGGATATATAAAGTGGCTAACTATTATATACATTAAATCAAAGAAATATACATATATTACAACTAATATAAATACATACGATAATATAGATAAATCAAGAGTAGCTATATCTATTACATCATCCATCTTAAATGATAATCCAAATAATTTAAATAGTTGTACTATTGATGAAAATGCAAAAACAGTTATTGAAAATAAAAATACAATAATTGCTGCAACAAGTACACCTGATAAAACTGCTTTTAGTTTAGATGTTTTCTTAAATTGTTTTTTTCTTTTTGTTAAATAATCTGTACCTTTTGATTTATATACATCTTCAGCAATTTTTTTGGGGCTTGGAAGAGTTGCAATAATTTTATCTTCATCATCTTCATAATCCATTGCAATATTTATTTTATCACGATAAAACTTTAAGACATCTCCTGCGTCTTTTGGTTTTAAATATATAAGTTCTTGTTCTAATTCGTTTAAAAATTCATTTATCTTACTCATACATATTCCTCAATTATTATTGTTTCGTATATTATAACACATTTTTTATTTTTATGCTACATCATAAATTATTTTATTGTATATTAATCTTGACTTAAATTATATTTACTATTATAATTATTAATGTATTATAATAATATATATATTTTAAATGTATCAATATATATTATTTGTCCATATTATAATATTAAACTATTGTTTTTAAAGGAGATTTATATGAAGAAAAATAATGAATTAGTTTTACCATTATTATATATTATCATTGGCGCATTATTCTGCATTTTAAAAGATGATGTTGTTGGTATAATAATGACAGTTGCGGGAGTATTATTTATTGTAAATGGTATTATCCAAGTAGTTAATAAAAAAACTAAAGATGGTGTTATCAATATAGTTATTGGTGCAGTCATTATTATTTTTGGATGGACACTATTATGGCTAGCTATGCTTGTATTTGGTATTTTAATAATTGTTTCATCAATCATTAATTTCATAGATAGCAAAAAAGATACTATTTCAATTTTAAAACTTGTAATTTCTGCGGTTATTGGAGTATTATTAATTACAAATGGTTTTGCAGTAATTAGTTGGTTATTTATTGCAATCGGTGTTATCTTAATTGTTCAAGGTATATTATATTTAATTCCAATATTAAAAAAATAAATGGTACGAATTTTCGTACCATTTTTTTATGATATTAACATCATTGCAATAGCAAACCAAACTATATACGCTATTCCAGCAATTGCAAGACATGCAACAATTTTTAATACAATATTTTTAACGCCTCTAACAACAGCAGCATTAGAACATGCGGCTACAGCACCTAAAGCTCCTCCAAGTGCTCCTCCAATTAATACAAGGAACAATGGTAGTGCCACTAAGATCCATTCAAGAACATTAAGTTTTCTCACTAAAACAATTTTTTCATCAGAACCAGATAATGTTGCTCCAAATATAAAATTTCCATTTAATTCATATTTTTTTTCATCTAAAACAAAAACTTTTTTTCCAAGTTTAATTAATTGATTACCATCAATTTTTATAGATTTCTTTCCTGTCCAAAAGCTTTCTTCATATTCAACTTTTCTTCCATCAGTTGTTTGACTTATACTTTTCATATAAACTCTCCTTATTCTTCTAAGTATTATACAATTAACAATTGTATCATAATAATTTTTTTATGTCAACTTTTTATTTAACATCAATTGTAAGTTCGTAATTACAACTTTCTCCAACAACTTTTACAATATATTCTTGATTGGCTTTTAAAGTAACATATGTATCTGTATTTGTTTCAAAGAAATATGTAATTTTTTCATTTGATACAATCGCAACAATCCCATTACCCGATGTTACTTTGAAGTTAATATATATAGTTCTTTCGCTTGAATCATTTATTTTTAACACTTTTGATACTCCAGAAAACTTCTTTACCTTTTCTGTATGTTTACTTCCAACTGTAGAATATACTGATCCGCTACTTATTATATTTGTACCTTTTATAATATCATCTTCTGTTAAAGTAGACAACATATAATTATCAGGTCCATTTTTATCTTCAATATGTTCTAAACCACATGATGTAATAAGCATTAAACATCCTAACAATAATAAAAATATATATTTTTTCATACAATCCTCCTATACACTTGGTCCTGTTATATATACCATTATATATGTACTAAGTAAGAAAACAGATACTTTAAAGAATAAATTTATGCACATTGTGTAAAGTAATAATTTGTCTTCTTTATCTTTTAAATATAAAATAAACGAAGAAATAATAATAGGTGCAGTAATAACAATA
>JAZKYN010000105.1:0-8899 GCA_045612145.1 Bacilli bacterium | reverse complement strand
TTGATAGTGTAGATGAAATTAGAAGTATTCCATGTAGAACATTTGGAAGTAAAGTTTTTGTAATTGATACTAGAGATGAATATATGTTAAATAGCAAAAAAATGTGGAAATGCATTACAAATGAAAGAGAAGATATTCCATCTTGCGATTGTGTTGAAGAATCTACAATTTGGGAAGAATTAGTATAATATAAATCTGGGGCTCGTTTTATAAATTTTTTAATGGGACTAAATAAAAAATTGAAGTTATCGAGATTAAACGAGGAACTTGTTCCACTCAACCAGCGCCCTATAAAGCGATAATGCGAGAATTATCCATAAAGCCGCAAAGGTCGGGCTTAATTATTCGGGAAGTAGCACAGCTTGGTAGTGCACCTGGTTTGGGACCAGGGGGTCGCAGGTTCGAATCCTGTCTTCCCGACCATTTAAAATTTGATTTTTTAAAAAAAATATGTTATAATTAATATGTAATAAAAATTAAGAAATAAAAAAAAGACACAAACAGCAGTTTTTCTGGCTCTTAGCCAGAGTAGCTTAAGGGTAGAGCGTTAGGAATAAAATCCTAAAGATATTGGTTCAAATCCAATCTTCAATATTGTGTCTTGTTTATTGGGATATAGCCAAGTGGTAAGGCATCAGACTTTGACTCTGACATTTCCCTGGTTCGAATCCAGGTATCCCAGCCAATATGGACCTTTAGCTTAGTTGGTTAAAGCTATCCGCTCATAACGGATTGACCGTAGGTTCGAGTCCTACAGGGTCCACCATGGGGATTAGCTCAGTTGGGAGAGCACCTGCCTTGCACGCAGGGGTCAGGGGTTCGAGCCCCCTATCCTCCACCATATCTTTTGAAAGAGCCTAAAACTTTTTCAAGGGGCCTTTAAATAAAGCAGATAAAGTAAAGCATTAAGCAATATTAAATAGTGCAGCAAAGGATTAGCCTTTATATAGAAGAATATTTGGGAAATATTTTTCTTAATTAGTGGTTATTGTAAGACTCTGATCAGGTCGCACAGCCACCAATATCCGGTCGCAGGTTTGCATACAGCACTTCAATTCTTCTAGATCGGGCGTAGTCAAATGACCGTGGTTTTGTAAGTGTACCAAAAGTATAAACACTTAGAGATGTGATATGCCATCTTTCGCCAATAGCCTAAAAACTATACAACTAACAGGCGACTCAGCAAGTAATGTTAGTGGAGTGGAAAGCACTCGTATATCATTTAACAAGTGAGCGGGTTTGAGGTGAATAGCTACCCTGTGTCTAACAAGACATTACCTATGATGACGATAGGGACATCAAAACCTCATTAAATATGTCATATACAGAACTTGGCTGTATATAACTTGGGTTGCATAAGCAAGTATAAATAAAAGGTGTGCGTGGAGTTGTTAGTACGATAGTCTCCGCTTTCAAAACTAATAATGGTTTTGCGAGATCCATTTAAAAATAATTTCGCCCATTAAGTGTTGGGATGGTAGAGTCTGGATTATTACACCGGTCTTGAAAACCGGCGACGAGTAAAATCGTCCGGGGGTTCAAATCCCTCTCCCAACGCCATTTTAGTTAACTCCTTTGATTAATTTCAAAGAAGAATATAAAACCAAAAGGAGAGAACTATATGAGAACTAGAGCTGAAAGAAGAAAAAATGATTGGAATCATATCGCCAGAAAGCAAAAAATTATTAAATATTGCTATGGCGGAGATGTAAGACTTAAAGATTTTGAAAATGAATTACATCGACTTTCAAAGGGAAAAGTCCATTGTTCTTGTCCATTATGTGCAACCAAGAGTAAAAAAGATGGTTTTGCACATCGCGATCAAAAGAGACTTGCGGCTGCATTTGATCAAGAGATCGCATAAACAAAGCCTTGTCGTTGGAACAACATTCTATGGTTAAATTAAATTTTACCCAACGATTGCGTCAATTGAGACTGGTCATAGAATGAATAGGTCAAAGGCTAACCTATTATAAAGGCCCTTACAGCAAATTTTAATGATATACGCCAATTCTTTGTATATAATTATCACAAGAGGGTCTAGAAATGCCGACTTGGCGCAATAGGTAGCGCAACTGACTTGTAATCAGTAGGTTGCAGGTTCGATTCCTGCAGTCGGCACCATATAGGAGCGTAGCTCAGGTGGTTAGAGCGCTGTGCTGATAACGCAGAGGTCGCGTGTTCAAATCACGCCGTTCCTACCAATAAAAAATTTGATTTTTAAAAAAATATATGTTATAATATATATGAATAAAAGGAGAGGCATATGAAAAAAATATATTATTTTATAATTCTATTAGCAATCAGTTTATTTATAACAGGTTGTAGAAAAACAGAATGTGAAAAAAATGGTCATGATTTTAATGATGCAACATGTGAAAAAGCAAAAGAATGTAGTGTATGTGGTCAAACTGAAGGTAACCCATTAGGACACACAGTTGTAACTGATAGTAAAGTTGAAGCAACATGTACTACAAATGGATTAACTGAAGGAAGCCATTGTTCAGTTTGTAATAAAGTATTAGTAGAACAAAAAGAAATTATCTCTGAAGGACACAAATGGACTGATGAAGAAGAAATAGAATGTTTTGCTTGTGGACTTGATAAAGTTTATAATGAATTAAAAACACTTATCCCAAGTGAAACTAATAAAACAATTACTCTTCCAGAAACAGTATTAGGATATCAAGTTACTTGGGAATCATCAGATATTGATGCAATGTTAAATGATGGTTTAATTGTCGCAAGAAGCGATGATAGAAAAGTTACATTAATTGCGACTATTACAATTAATGATGTACAAGTGGAAAAAGAAATAGAAGTTTTAGTAAAAGCTGTTAATGTTGCGACAGGACAATACGATGTAGCATATGATTTTTATGCTTCAAAATTAAACAAAGTATTATCAAAAAATGTATCTTTAATGACAAGTGAATATAATGGTTGTACAGTAAGATATATTAGTATGGATGAATCAATTATTACATCAAAAGGTCAAGTTACTGTAATCAAAGTAGAACAATCAACTATTATGAAAATTTTTGTTATTAAAAATAATGTTGCGGTAGTATATAATCAAGAAGTAAATATAGCATCATTCACTCCAGCAAATAGAGTAAATGAAACAGCAAAAATAATGAATCAAGAAGTTGAAAAATTCAAAAATGGTGAAGTAAGTAAACTG
The DNA here is from genome assembly GCA_045612145.1 of Bacilli bacterium. Taxonomy (GTDB): domain Bacteria; phylum Bacillota_I; class Bacilli_A; order ML615J-28; family CAG-313; genus CAG-313. Next base: position 5,715 of record JAZKYN010000105.1, on the reverse strand, counting down.
CCAGTATATAATGATGATTATGAAACTAAAATTGAATGGAAATCAAATGTTCCTGAATTCATAATGACTGAAGATATTGTGCTTACTCCATTATATAAAACAAATATTATTTTAGATTGTGTAATAACTTATGGCGAAACTACAAAAGAAGTTGAGTATAAACTTGAAAATGTTGGTGGAAACATTACAGAAGAAGAATTTATTTCAACACTTTTAAAATACATGGCAAAAGTAGAGTTAAAAGGTTCTAAAAATCACTTAAAATTAGTAAATGATGAATACTATTTAGACTATCAACAAAGAATAAATTCATATGGTGTATTAAATCTTGCTACAGCTGCAGATTTAAATATTAATACTTCATATTATATTGATGAAACAAGAACAGATTTTAAAAACAAATTCTTTAGTGGTAAAAAACCACTTCCTTCTCAATCAACATTAGATAGCATATTCTATCCTGGATATCAAAATCCAAATTCATCAAATGTATTATTTATTACAGTTCATGAAAGTGCAATGACACTTGAAGGACAAAATGCAGAAAACTTAGCACAAATTCAATATCGTTATGCTTTCCAACAAGAAAATGCTAGACAGGCTTCATGGCATTATCAAGTAGATGCATATAGCATATACCAAAGCTTTGGTGATGACATCTATGGATGGCATGCTGGAGAAACTAATGGTAATAGATATGGTATTGGTATCGAAATGTGTGTTAATAGAGATGGTAACTACGAAGGAACAATTATGAATAATGCTAAACTAGTTGCATCACTGATGTTAAAATATAATTTAAATTTTGATAATGTATATAGACACTATGATCATTCAGGAAAAGAATGCCCAAGTTATTTAATTAGAACTGGCAGATGGGTTGAATTTGTTGAAATGACAAGAAAAGAATATTTAATTAGAAAATACTTAGTTGGTGCAACAATTGAATATAATTTATCAATTGATGGATTATCAACAGATGAAGTTTTAGCAAAATATTTTATTAAAGGTGATAATGGTTTATGGTTTAACAAACCTGTTTCAGAAGTGAAAGAAATTGAATTTGAAATTAAAGTAATTTTAAATACAAAATCATATAAAGAAAATTCAACTATTAAATTATTACCAGAAGGAGTAAATTAATAAAATGAATAATTATATTAAAATTAGTAAAGAAGTTCAAAATGCATTAGATAATAATTTACCTATAGTTGCTTTAGAATCTACTATTATTTCTCACGGAATGCCTTATCCAAAAAATTTACATACAGCTCTAGAATGTGAACAAATAGTTAGAGATAATGGTTGTGTTCCTGCAACAATAGCAATTATTAAAGGAAAATTATGCGTAGGTCTTGAAAAAGAAGACTTAGAATATTTAGCTTATACAGGTTTAAAAGTAACAAAAGTATCAAGAAGAGATATTCCTGTAATTGTAGCTAAAGGTGCAGATGGTGCAACAACAGTAAGTGCAACAATGTATATAGCAAGCCTTGCTGGAATTAAAGTATTTGCAACAGGTGGTATTGGTGGCGTACATAGAGGTGCAGAAGTATCAATGGATATATCTGCTGACCTTGATGAATTTGCAAAAACAAATGTTACTGTAGTATGTGCCGGCGCAAAAGCAATTTTAGACTTGCCTAAAACACTTGAATATTTAGAAACAAAAGGTGTTCCTGTAATTGGATATCAAACAAAAACTCTTCCAGCATTCTATACTAGAAAAAGTGATTACAGTGTAGATTATCAAATGGATACTCCAGATGAAATCGCAAAAATGATGAAAACTAAATGGGATTTAGGATTAAATGGGGGAGTACTTGTAACAAACCCAATTCCTGAAGAATATTCACTTGATGAAGAAATTATGAACAAGGCAATTGATGAAGCAATTGCAAGTGCAAATAATGAAGGTATTTCAGGAAAAGAAATTACACCATATTTATTAGATAAAATTCAAAAAATAACAAGTGGAACAAGCTTAGAATCAAATATTAAACTTGTACACAATAACTGTAAATTAGCAAGTTTAATTTGCAAAGCATATTATGAAATTTAAAACCTTTCTAGCTATATATAAAAATCTAATAATTTTATTATGGTGGATGGTTATATTAATTTCATTTAAAATAATAAATAATTTCGAATTTGAAAACGGAACATCTTTAATTTTTATAGGTCTTTTAGTAATACTTCCTGTTACTTTATATATATTTGGTTTAATTCATAAACTTAAACTAAAGAAAATAAAATCAATAAATAATGGCCCATATATAAAAATAATAAAAAAAGATATTGAAACAAAAAAATTTGAAAAAGAGTTTTTAGAAGATATTGAACACCTTAAATTCGATTTCATTGAAAGTGATAATATCGAATTAAGAAATGAAAAAATACAAATCGTATTTACAAATGAATATGCATATATAAAAATGATTGATACAAAAGTTATATATAGATATTACTATGTTAATAAGTTTAGATATTATTCTAAATATGATACAAGATATCTTCAATATAGATCAACAACATATTTATATACATTACTATTATCTAGAATAAAAGAATTATCAAGTAAAGAATATACATATATTGAAAATAGAAGATCAATAAAATTAATAGATAATGAAACAGATGAAATAATATATAATATGAAAAAAGAAAAGAAGCAATTATAAACATTATAATTGCTTTTTTCTTTTACATATGTTACTATAATAACACCCTAGGGGGGTGTAAAAAATGACAAGAAGAAAATTTACTGTAAGAGGAATGACATGCTCGAGTTGTAGTGCTCATGTAGAACATGATGTAAATTCACTTGAAGGTATCATAAAAGTAGAAGTAAATCTTATGGCCGCAACAATGTCTGTTGAATACGATGAAAATAAATTAACAGAACAAGACATTATAGCTAAAGTAAATAGTGGTGGATTTAATGCAAGTATATATGAAAAAAATAGAGCATTTAACAAAGAAAATGAATTAATAGAAAAACAAAAATTAAAAAAATTAATAGCTTCTTTAATATTAATGTTTGTACTAATGTATTTTTCAATGGGAGAAATGTTAAATTTACCACTACCAAATATATTTGAAAATCATAAATATATGTATATAAATGGTTTAATTCAATTAACATTATTAATACCAATTATTATATTAAATAGTAATTATTATATAAATGGATTTAAAAGATTATTAAAACTGAGTCCTAATATGGATTCACTTGTTGCAATAGGAAGTGTAGCAAGTTTAATATACGGATTATTTTCATTAGTAATGTTAATGATAGGTTCATTTACAAATAATCATGAATTAATTAAAGAATATCATATGCAATTATATTTTGAATCAGCAGGTATGATACTTGCACTTGTTTCACTTGGAAAATATATAGAAAATAAATCAAAAGGAAAAACAACAAAAGCAATATCCAAACTACTTGATTTAACTCCTAAATTTGCAACAATAATAAAAGAAGACCAAGAATTTGAAATAAGTGTTGATGACATAAAAATAGGAGATATTATTATTGTAAAACCTGGAACAAGTATCCCAATTGATGGAATTGTAATAAAAGGAATAAGTAGTGTAAATGAATCAAGTTTAACAGGAGAATCAATTCCAGTTCTAAAAGAAAAAGATTCATTTGTAAAAGGTGGTACAATTAATTTAAATGGTGTTTTATATATAGAAGCAACTTGTGAAAGTACAGATACGACACTTCAAAAAATAATTGATTTAGTAGAAGTTGCAAGTAGTTCAAAAGCACCTATTGCAAGACTTGCTGATAAAGTAAGTTTATATTTTGTACCAACAGTAATTGGTATTTCAATACTTAGTTTTATAATATGGATGTTATTAAATAAATCATTTGAGTTTAGTTTAGCTCGTGCAATATCTGTACTTGTAATATCATGTCCTTGTGCACTTGGACTTGCTACACCAATTGCAATAATGATTGGAACATATAAAGCAGTAGATTTTGGTATATTATTTAAATCAGGTGTTGCAATTGAAACATTAAATAAAGTAGATACAATTGTATTTGATAAAACAGGAACACTTACTTATGGTATGCCTAAAGTAACAGATATTATACCTTTAAATATATCACAAGAAGAACTAATTAAAATAACATACTCAGTTGAGAAAAATTCAGAACATCCAATTGCTTATAGTATTAATGATTACGCAAAAGAACATAATATCGATTCATACGAAATAACAAATTTTGAAAATATTATTGGATATGGTGTAAAAGCAAGTATTAATAATGAAACAATATATTGTGTAAAAAAAGAAATGGTTAATATAGATTTTAATAACAATATATATGAAACATTATCAAATGAAGGAAAAACAGTAATCTTTGTTATAAAAAATGAAACATTACTTGGAATGGTAGCTTTAAAAGATATTGTTAAACCTTCATCAATAAGTGCAATAAATAACTTAAAACAATTAAATAAAAAAACAATAATGTTAACAGGCGATAATGAAATTGTCGCATCAATCATTGCTAAAGAATGTGGAATTGATGAATATATCGCAGGTGTATTACCAGATGAAAAAGCAAATGAAATAGAAAAACTAACAAACAACAAAAATGTTGTCGCAATGGTTGGTGATGGAATCAATGATTCAGTTGCTTTAACAAAAGCAAACGTTGGTATTGCTGTTGGATCAGGAACAGATGTTGCAATTGAATCAGCACAAGTGGTATTAATGAATGATGATTTAAATAATATTGTAACAACACTTAAATTAAGTAACAAAGTAATAAATAATATTAAAACAAACCTTTTCTGGGCATTTTTCTATAATATATTATTTATACCAATTTCAGCAGGTATATTATATCCACCATTCGGTATAGTTTTAAATCCAATGATTTGTGCATTAGCAATGAGTCTAAGTTCTATATGTGTAGTACTTAATACACTTAGAATTACAAAAATAAAAAAGGGAGATTTATCATAATGAAAAAAATAATAGAAATAAAAGGTATGATGTGTGAACATTGCCAAAAGAAAGTAGAAGATATATTAAAAGGATTAAACATTCAAAATCCAAAAGTGAGTCATGAAAAAAATAATGCAATTGTAAAAACAGATTTGGATGATGCAACAATAAAAAATGCAATAAAAAATGCTGGTTATACAGTAGTATCTATTACAAATAAAAAAGGATTATTTTAATGAAAGCAGATAAAGAAAAAGTAAAAAAACTTCTTGCAACAGCAAGAGGACAAATTAATGGAATAATCAACATGATAGATGAAGATAAATACTGTATTGATATATCTAATCAAATACTTGCGTCAATTGGAATATTAAAAAAAGCAAATCAAGAAGTATTATGTGCACATCTAGAACATTGTGTAAAGAATTCAATTATTGAAGATAATGATATTGACCAAAAAATAAAAGAAATAAATGATACGATAAAGAAACTATCAAATTAAAAAGTGTTAAACGAACATTTGTTCGTCTAACACTTTTTTATTTTTCTAATGCATAAAAACTAAATTCAGGAAGAAATATAGTATCTTCTAAATCCATTTCATCATTACAATTATAACAATATACTGTTTGATTTTTAAGCTCATCTGGTAAATTAATTTCTACTTCTTTTTTATTATGATTAATAATAAAATAGAATTGGTTAACACTACATAATAAATAATCATTTTCAATTGTATAAATA
>JAZKYN010000104.1:0-8901 GCA_045612145.1 Bacilli bacterium | reverse complement strand
GTTATAATAAATAATAAAGTGGTGTATTGCGCATTAAAAACATTTTATAGGAAAAGGTAATAATTATGAATATAAAAGGTAAGAACGAAAAGAAATATTATATTCAATCAAAAAATACACATTTAATGAATGTTTTAGAAAAAGATTATTATATCGAATTAGGTGTAATTGATATAGAAATCCTTGACAGAATATTAAATGGAGAAAAGATTGAATTTTCAAAACTTATTAATATTGATTTATTAAGTGAAGGTATTGGTAAAATAACAGGAAACATTGAAAATGATTTATACTATCAATTAAATTATTTAATAAATCTAAGATTAAAAAATTCAACATGTAAATTCGTTTTAACATGTGGTACAGTAAAATATTTTGATGAAGATAAATGTGAAAAATATGCGCCAATAGTTCTTATTCCTTTTGATTTTGATTATCGTCATTTTGAAGTAGTATTAAGCTCTGATCCTATAATAAATCCAAGATTATTACAATATCTATCATCTAATGTCGAATCATTAAAAAATGATTCAAAGAGAGTTAAAGATGTTTATTCAAATGCGAAATTATCAAATGTATCAGATATAGATAAAATGTGCTACAATATTGCAAATGAATTAAAATCACCAATAGATCCAATGAATTATTTAACAATAGTAAATGTTGAATATCCAGATATTAGTTTAGATAAAGAACATATGTCAATAGAAAATTCAATTAATGAAATGACAGAAGAAACTTTATTTAAACGTTTCTTTAATGAAATAAAACCAATATTCCCTACAAATTTAACACAAAAATATATTTTATTAAAAGCAAATGAAAATGATAGATTTTCTGTAGATGGAAGATTGGGTTGTGGGAAAACATATACAATTATTAATATGATTGCGGATGCAATAGCGAAAAACAAAACAGTGTTATATGTAAATCAAGATGCTGATAATATTTTTGATCTTGAAAAAAATTTAACATACTTAGGTCTTAGTGAATATACATATAATTTAACAAAAAACCTAAGAGAAATTGTTAAACCCGATGCTGTTATAGAGGATATTGATGTTAGTGATGTTTCAGAAAACATTTTAACTGATGTATTCGAATTACCAAAAACTTTACAAAAAAGAATTAATGGATTTAAAATATCAAATATATTTGAATATCTGGCAATATTAAAAAGAAAATATCCAGAGATTAATGAAATTCCGCTTGAAACTACTCTTGAAAGTCATGAAGCTATTGACCTATACGAAGAACTTGTGAAAATTGAAGAAGCGTTAGAAAATATTGATTTATATGCAAATAATATTTGGCATAGATTGCAAACATCACATAACAATATTACAACAAGCGATATTATTTCAAAAATAACTTATTTAAATAATAATCATATTGATTTATTTAATGAGATTGTTAAATTCTCAAAAAAATTTAATATTAAAGCACCATTAAATATCAATGAGTTATATAAATTAATATCTCACGTTGATTGTTTTTCAAGTGTTAGACCACTTCCAATTTGGAATGATGAAAAAGTAAGACAAGAAGTTGTCAAAAATTTACGAGAAATACAATCATTAGTTGATATTAATTATAATATTACGAAATATTACAAAGAAACACTTTACAGCAATTATACTGTTGGAATAATGGAAGAACTATTTAACAATATTATTCATGAAAATATTAAAGTAGATTTAAATTATAATACTGATGATGAAATATATATAAATAGACTTTTAGCAAACAACAATGAACTAAATAAATTGACAGCAGAAATTATAGATAATATTAAAAAAATGGATAATATTAATTTAGAAATATCAAAATTATTTGGTATTAATTCATTTGATGACCAAACATATAATTTCTTAATCAATCTTGAAAATTTCTTATCTAATAATAAATACAACTCACTTATATATGATACTTATTATACTGCTCAATCAATTTTCACAAAACATGGTGAAAATGTAACTAATGCGTGTGAAGTTTATAAAGAAAAAAGATTATTTTTACCTAAATATTTAAAACGTAGTGATTGTCTAAATAAAGAATTTTTAGAACCTATCATGAAAAGAAAAAATTCGGATAAGATTCTAACAAAGTATATTAATGGGAAAAATGTAAAAAAAGATGGAGTTTCGGTTACTGAAGTATTAGAAAATATTAGACTATATTATATTTCAACACAAGAACTTTACGGGAATTTATCAACAATTTTTGGTAATAAAGAATTTGATGACGAGTTTATAACATTATTTATTAATTTTTATAAATATACTTCTAATCTAAATGTTTATGAAAAATCATATTTCAAAACTTTATTAGAAAAAAGTAATATTGAATTATATAAAGATAAATTCTTAATAAAAGTAAATACTCTTTTGAAAGACTTTATTGGTGAAGGTAATAGAACAAACAATTTGTGCATTTCTTTGGCTAATTATAAAATAACAATTGAAGAAACTAACATATATCAAAAATGTAAACAATTAAATAAATGGAACAAATACTTATTAACTGTAATTAATAACAAAAAAGACTTACAAAAGATTTTCTTAGAAAAAGAAAATGTTTTATATGCAGATATAGTTAAATTAATGAAAACAGATTTACAAAATCTAAAAATTCATAAATCATTAAATGAAAAAGAAAGCATATATAAACAAAATTTAGGTATTTATTATTATGGTCTTGAAACTGTAATTAGTGAAATTGGTAGAACTATTGAACACTATGGTGAATTCATTAAATTGATGAATAATAAAGATGAAATTGATAATTTATTTATCGATAAAACATTTAGTGTATTTAAAGATGATATAAAGAATCTAGATAGACTTTATGCCTCATGGATTAATAGTTATAGAGCGTTCTCTATTTGTTTCAAAGGTGGGCAACCAGAAATATTAACAAATTCATTTGAATATAATGCAAAATTATTTAATCAATTTATTAATAAATCTTCACAAATAGATCATATATTAGTGATTAACAGTCTTACAGAAGGGTTCCTAGAATATAATTTAAAAAATTTACACGATGGAATAAGAAGTTGTAAATATGGCACAAATATTTCTAAATATTTTATTTATTCAGTTTTACATCATAATTATAACGAGGCACTTAACAAATACGATATATTGAAAAATCAAGATTTAGGTTTAAATATGATTGAACAATATTTAAAATTCGAAAAGAAATATTGTTGTGATAATTTGAATAATTTAATAGAAAAAATTGATGAAATTAAAACAATTCAATCAAGTAATTTAAATATTTATTTTAATGATTATGATAAAATAGTTAAATTTAGAAGTAAAAAAACAAAATTATTCTATGCTGATTTAGATATTTTTAATAGTAACTTAGATTTAACACAATTTGACCTGGTTATAATGGATGATGTACATTTATCATCATCAAATAAATATTATCGTTTATCAGAATGTAAACAAGTTATTGTTTTTGGAGATAGATTATTCCAGACATCTGTATCAAATGCTTTAATGAAACGTCTTGGAGAAAGATGTTGTATTAAACTTCAAAAACGTTATTTAAAAGCAAATTCAAAATTTAAAAATGAATTTACATATGATAATCAGTATATATATAATTTTAATACAAAATTTAGTGTTAAAATGTGTGAATCATTTGATGAGTTTATTGAACAAATATTTAAACGTTTTAGAAAACAACCTAATAAGATTATAAATATATTAATTGCTGACGAAAGAACAAGAAGAAAAATTTATACAAGAATTGTTTCTAAATTAAGTAGTGTATTTAATGCTAACGAAATAAATAATATATTATGTTATAACATACGTATTTTAAATGCACTTAATGAAGGAAATAGATATGTTCATGATGTTTTAATATATTTTGAAGATTTCATAAATTTAGAAGATTCAGTTAAAGAGCTAGTATTTAAAAACTTTATAAATGCAAATAATGAAGTTATTTTATTCTTTATTAAAGATAAAATTGAGTTGAAAAATACAGAAGTTAGACAAATCATAAAAGATACCGTTGGTGAAGAAAGTCCAACAAGAGAAATAATAAATGGAATTGCGCCATATTTAAAACAAGCATTAATAGACAAAAATATTAATGTTTCATACGGATTTGGAGAATTTGATTTAATTGTTAAAAAAGAAATTCCAGTAGGTATAATTATATTAGATAAATCAAGTTCAAATTATACAAGCTTCATAGATGAATATATTTATTATCACAATGAATATGAAAAACGAGGCTGGAAAATCGAAATAGTATATTGTCATGATTTATTTATGGATTTTGATAACACTGTTGAAAAACTTATAAAGGAACTAAATTAATATGGCTGTAAAAGGATATAAGAAAGAATTGTCATATTTAGTTAATATGTTAAAAGAAGAACATATTAATATAAGTTTAATAAAGAAAACCCTAAAAGAATATCATAAAAATAATTTTAATTTTAATAGCAAATATTATCAAGGAAAAACATTACTTCATTATGTAATTGAAAAAAATGTAAGTTGTTTAATACCATTAATTGTTAAATATGGTTGTAATCCAAATATTTGTGATGATAATTATATGACACCACTTCATACAGCTGTTGTTGTAGGAGATGTTAAAGCATTAAAGCTACTAATAAAAAAAGGTGTAGATGTAAATGCCATTGGTGAATTCGAACAAACACCTTTACATCTTGCTGTGATATATGGGAATCTTAAAATAACAAAATTATTAATAAAGAATGGTGCAGATATTCTATTAGTTGATGAAAAAAATTTATCAGTTTTAGATTATGCAAAAGATGAAAAAAATAACGTTATTATTAACTATTTAAAAAATAAATTAAATAAAGGAGAAAAATAATGGGAGACATAATTAAAAACCATATTGATTCTTTATCATATGGATGGCTTAGCTTAGCTGTTGAACTATTAATAGTTGCAATTGCAATTATAGTCTTCATTGTTGTATTAGCTAAAAATATTCCTTCTAAAGGAACAGTAATGTTATTCATTGCTAATATAATTATGATTGCTATTAGTTTAATTATTGGCAGTAAGTTAGCTCTATTAGTATATGTACTATCATTTTTAATTATAAGCATCATTACAGCTGTTTATTTTTTACCAGAATATAGAAATCATTTAACGAAAAAAACTTCTGGAAAACAATCAAAAGAATTCTTATCAAACATTGAAGTTAAAGAAGAATTAATTGAAACATTACTTAAAGCTGTAAATCACTTATCAATTAGAAAAATTGGGGCTATCATTACAATAGAAAAAGAACACACACTAAATACACTTGTAGAAGGTGCTGTAAAATTAGATGCTGTTGTAACATATGAATTACTTGAAACAATATTCCACCCTAATACAGCTTTACATGATGGTGCTGTAATCATTAGAGGTAATCACATTAAATGTGCATCAGCTTTCTATCAACCAAGCCAAAAGAAAGATATTCCTCAACACTATGGTTCAAGACATCGTGCCGCAATCGGTATTAGTGAACAAAGTGATGCATTCACAATTGTTGTTTCAGAAGAAACAGGACATATTGCGATAACAATTGGTGGTACTATAACAGGAAATGTTTCAATCGAAAGTTTAAGAACATCATTAGATCAAAATCTTATCGTAAGATAGAAAGGAAAATAAAGTGAATATATTAACAATATTTAAAGATTTTAATTCAAGTCAAATATGCACATTTGTATTGTTAACTGTTTTTTGTTTAGTAATTTGGGCAATAAAATTATTATGTTTAAATAAAAAAAATATTCTTGATATTTCTTTAGCTATTATTGTTTTCTTTGTTCCTTTTTTCATAACATTAAGTAAAGGTTTAGTTGTATTATTTTTAATACTTGCAAGTCTTAATTTATTATATAGTTTATTTGATTTAATATCTAGTTTATATATTAAAAATGAACTTGATTCAAAAACTGTAGAATATATTAAAAATACTGAATATGATTTCTTTGTTCAATTAAATCCAAAAGATCATATTACAGATTGTAGTTCAACATTTTTAAAACTTACAAAATTATCAAAAAAAGAAGTTTTAAAAAGCCATGGTTGGAAACTTATATTTGATAGCTTTAATGTGAAAAGTATTAATAAATCAGAATTTACATTAAATTTTGTTGCAAACTTTTTAAATGAATTTAAAGAGTGTAATAGCAAACATAAAAAATATAAATTCCAAATGGATGTTGAAATTCAACATGAAAACAAAGAATTAGAACTTGTTAAATATGAAGCAATTATTCAACCAGTATATTGTGGCAAATATCTTGTTGGAAGAAATGTCTTCTTCTATCAAGATAGAGCATATGTTGTTGAAAAATTAAAAAGTATGGTAAGAGCAACTTGTTTAGATTTAGAAGATGCTTACTTACAACTTGATGTAATGATGGGAATGAGTGAAGGAGTTGTAATGTATTATGACTTCCAAAACAAAGTTTATGTTGCTACAGAATGTATGAGATTATATACAAAAACAAACAAAAAAGAATATACATTTGAAGAATTATTCACAAGAATTCATCCAGAAGATGTAAACTCATATATTCAACAAGCAGAAACTGTAAATAGCTTATCAATTACTAAAATTAGATATAGATTATTAATTGGAAATGTATATTATCAAGTAGAAGAAGATTCATTATATATGAGAAAAGATTATGGACTTGTTTCAATAATTAGAATTGCAGAAAAGAGCGTATATCAAAGTGCTCCACAAAATGCAAAAATAATAAATGATTTAGAAATACTTGATGATTTATCTTCGATTGATATTTCAAATACAATTGATCAAACATCTAATATTTTAGATTCAGTTCTTGATAATGGAGAAAAAGATGAAGATTAGTGCTATTTTACTTATGGCAGGTTCTTCAATAAGATTTAATAATACAAAGAACAAAAACTTTTATGAAATAAACAAAAAACCAATATTCTTATATAGCTTAGATATTTTGTATAATCACAAAATGATTGATGAAATATGTTTAGTTGTAAAAGAAGAAGAATTTGAAGAAGTATCTGAGATTGTAAATTTTAATTATGATAATGTTAAAATAATTATTGGTGGCTCTACAAGAGCAATTTCTGTCAAGAATGCATTAAAAGAAATAGATAGTGATATTATATTAATTCATGATGCAGCAAGACCACTTATTATATCAAATGATATAGATAATATTATAAATTCTTTAAATGATTCAGATTGTGCAACCCTTTATCACAAAGTATACGATACAATCAAAGATACAAAAGATGTTGTCAAAACTGTTGATAGAGACTATTTAAAAGCAGTTACAACTCCACAAGCATTTAAAAAAGAATTGTATAATACCATTCTGTTAAATGAAAAAGAAGTAACAGATGAAATTGCTTTATTTGAAAATGATAAAAAGATTGCATTTGTATTAGAATCAAGAAATAATTTAAAAGTTACAACAAAAGAAGATTTAGAATATATTGAATATATTCTAATGAATAAATCATATAAAGTTGGTCACTCATTAGATTTTCATACTGTTGTAAAAAATAGAGACTTAATACTTGGTGGCGTAAAATTTGATACTGACTTTGGTCTTTTAGGACACAGTGATGCGGATGTTGTATATCACGCTGTTACAGAAGCTATCTTAGGTGCATTATCACTTGGAGATATTGGAACACATTTTCCAGATACCGATAACAAATATCTAAATATGGATTCAAGTTATTTTGTAAAAGAAGCAGTAAAACTTTTAGAAAAAGAAAACTATACAATTGAAAACATTGATGTTATCATTTATTTAGAAGAACCAAATTTAAAGAACTATAAAGTTCAAATGGCCAAAAACATCAAACAATTAACAAATGCTTCATATGTAAATGTAAAAGCAACTACTTTAGAGAAAAAAGGACCTATTGGTGCTAAAGAAGGAATTGCAAGTGAAGCAGTAATATTAATAAAAAAATAAAGAAGGTTTTTAAAACCTTCTTTTTTTATCATATTTGAAATTAATTATATATATACTTTATTAGGTGAAATAATGAAAAAACTATTAATATTATTTCTAATAATAGGAATACCTATTATATTACTAGTAATTATAGATAATTATTTTGATGATAAATCAGAAATATATATCGAAAAAGAAGCAACAACAATTATATCTGATATATTAACAGAGACTATTAAAGATAGTGAAATACCAAACATATCAAATAATTTAATAAAATTATCATATTCTACAGATCAAAAAATAAATAGTATTTACATAGATAGTGTTGTATCAAATGAAATATTAACATCAATAAATAATAATTTAAGTATTCTTTTAAAAAAAGGAACAATAGAAGAAACGATTGAGAAGATTGATCTGCCACTTGGTATGTTAATATCTAAAGCATTATTTACAACACTTGGACCTGACGTAAATATTGAAGTATTACCAGTTAGTATGTATAAAACAGATATTAAAACAAGTCTTAAAGAATATGGAATTAATAACTCAATATTTGAAGTTTATTTAAATGTAACAATAGAAGTAGAAACAATTATTCCATTAAAACAAACAACAATAAATTATGATACAAATATACTACTTGCATCAGTTGTTGTACAAGGAGAAGTACCTTATTACTATTATATGGGTGAAGGCGCAATACAGTCATTGCCATTATAAAAAAGAACTGACTATTTTATATAAATTAGTCAGTTCTTTAGATTTCTACTTCTCCTTGTTCATTTTCATCAGCAAACAAAGTATAAGCAAGAAGTATTGTTCCAATTAAAATTAAAACACTTCCTATTACTCTTATTTTTTCAAAAGAAGGATCTTCCTCATTTTCAATAGCTCTTTCATAAAAACTATAGTTTCTAATAACA
>JAZKYN010000103.1:0-6041 GCA_045612145.1 Bacilli bacterium | reverse complement strand
TGAAGAAAAAGAATTTTTTAATTTTAATTGGTGTATTATTTCTTGTAGTAATAGGACTTGTAGTTGGATTATTACTTAAAGGTGAAACTGGATCTGGAGAAAAGATTAGTGAAGAATTAAGAATTGCAAAAGAAAACTTTAGAATTGAACTTAATATAAATAAGGATGAATATTATATTTATGGTCTTAAGAAAGTTAAAAATGTAAGTGGCGCAAATATTATTATTCCTGATTCTGTAGATGGAATTCCTGTAACAAAAATTATTGACAAAGAAACAAACTTTTCAAGTTTTAATAATGTAGCAATTATTACACTTGGAAAAAATGTAAATTATATTGGGACAAATGGTTACAGTACACAAAAATATGGTGAAAGTATTTTTTCTGGTGCAACATCATTAACTTATATTGAAGTTGATCCTAAAAATGAAACATTTGTAAGTGTTGATGGTGTATTATATAATAAAGATAAAACTGTTTTAATAAAATATCCTGCAAATAAAACTAAAAATGTAAATCAAAATGTTCATTCTTATACAATTTTAGATACAGTAGAAGTTATTTACCAAAAAGCATTTTATTATAATAGTTCAATAGAAGTTATTCACATGCCTGAATCAGTTAAAGTTATTGAATCTGAAAGCTTTAGTGATTGTACTAATCTTCATAAAGTTAATTTTGGCGCAAATGTAAAGGAGATTAGAAGTAAAGCATTTATGAATTGTACTAATCTTGATACACTAGAACTTCCTGAAAAACTTGAAAATATATCAAATAGTGCATTTAAAGATTGTTCTAATTTAGTAAATATCACATTCGGTTCAAAAGTTACATTTATAGGTGCTAATATTTTTACTGGATGTAGTAATATTACATCAATTTATGTTAATGAAGAATATAAAGATGAATTAGTTGTTTTATTTGAAGATGCTGGTTTAGATAAATATATTGATAAAATTAAAACAACAAAATAGTAAGGTAAATAAGGTAAAATCAATGATTTTACCTTTCTTTTTATATTTTATTGATTAAAAAAATAAAATCATTTGCAAAAAACATAGTTTTATGCTATAATATGAAATCGTAAGTTGATTCTTAAAAAAATTTTAGAAAGGGAGAAAATTATGGGTAAATTTGTTTACTTATTTAAAGAAGGTGACGCATCAATGCGTAATCTTTTAGGTGGTAAAGGTGCTAACTTAGCTGAAATGACTAAACTTGGTCTTCCAGTTCCTCAAGGTTTCACTGTTACTACTGAAGCTTGTACTCAATATTATGAGGACGGCAAACAAATTAATGCTGATATTCAAAAAGAAATTTTTGAAAATATCGCAAAATTAGAAGAAATCGCTGGTAAAAAATTCGGTGATAAAGAGAATCCATTATTAGTTTCAGTTCGTTCTGGTGCTAGAGCATCAATGCCTGGTATGATGGACACTATCTTAAATCTTGGTTTAAATGAAGAAGTTGTTGAAGCTCTTGCTAAAAAATCAGGAAATCCAAGATGGGCATATGACTGTTATAGAAGATTTAATCAAATGTATTCTGACGTTGTAATGGAAGTTGGAAAAAAATACTTTGAACAATTAATCGACAAAATGAAAGAAGAAAAAGGCGTTGAAAAAGACGTTGATTTAACTGCTGATGATTTAAAAGAATTAGCAAATCAATTTAAAGCTGAATATAAAGCTAAAATTGGTGTAGATTTCCCTACTGATCCAAAAGAACAATTAATGGGTGCTATTAAAGCCGTATTTAGATCATGGGATAACCCTCGTGCTAACGTTTATCGTCGTGACAATGATATTCCATATTCTTGGGGTACTGCTGTTAACGTTCAAATGATGGCATTTGGTAACATGGGTGAAACATCAGGTACTGGTGTTGCTTTCACAAGAGATCCAGCTACTGGTGAAAAGAAATTAATGGGTGAATTCTTAATGAATGCACAAGGTGAAGACGTTGTTGCTGGTGTTAGAACTCCTCAACACATCGATCAATTAAAAGAAGTAATGCCTGAAGTTTATGATCAATTTATCGAAATTTGTCATATCCTTGAAAATCACTATCGTGATATGCAAGATATGGAATTCACAATTGAAGATAAAAAATTATACATGCTTCAAACAAGAAATGGTAACAGAACTGCTGCAGCTGCAATCAAAATTGCTTGCGATTTAGTAGATGAAGGTATGATTTCTGAAAAAGAAGCTGTATTAATGATTGATCCTCGTAACTTAGATGCATTATTACACCCAACTTTTGATGCAAAAGCATTAAAAGCTGCTAACCCAATCGGTAAAGCATTACCAGCATCTCCAGGTGCTGCTTGTGGTAAAATCGTATTTACTGCAGAAGATGCTAAAGCTTGGGCTGCAAAAGGTGAAAAAGTTGTATTAGTACGTCTTGAAACATCTCCAGAAGATATCGAAGGTATGAAAGCTGCTCAAGGTATCTTAACAGTTCGTGGTGGTATGACATCACATGCTGCAGTAGTTGCTCGTGGTATGGGTACTTGCTGCGTATCTGGATGCTCAGAAATCGCTATGGATGAAGACAACAAACAATTCACTTTAGCTGGTAAAACATATCATGAAGGAGATTGCATCTCTTTAGATGGTTCTACAGGTAAAATCTATGATGGTATTATGCCAACAGTAGAAGCTACAGTAGGTGGAGATTTTGGTAGAATCATGGGTTGGGCTGACAAATACCGTGTATTAAAAGTTAGAACTAACGCTGATACTCCAAAAGATGCATTAAAAGCTAGAGAATTAGGAGCTGAAGGTATTGGTCTTTGCCGTACTGAACATATGTTCTTTGAAGCAGAAAGAATTGCTGCAATTAGAGAAATGATCTGTTCAGATACAGTTGAAGAAAGAGAAGCTGCTCTTGCTAAACTTGAACCAATGCAACAAGGTGACTTTGAACAATTATATGAAACTATGGAAGGATATGGAGTAACAGTACGTTACTTAGACCCTCCTCTACATGAATTCGTTCCAACAGAAGAAAAAGATATCGAAGCATTAGCTAAGACTCAAGGTAAAACTGTTGAACAAATCAAAGCTATCATCGAAGGATTACATGAATTCAACCCAATGATGGGTCATCGTGGATGCCGTTTAGCAGTAACATATCCAGAAATTGCAGCAATGCAAACTAGAGCTGTTATCAAAGCTGCTATCGCTGTATCTCAAAGAAAAAACATCAAAATTGTTCCTGAAATCATGATTCCACTTGTAGGTGAAATTAAAGAATTAAAATATGTTAAGAACGTTGTAACTGCAACAGCTGATAAAGTTATCGCTGATGCAGGTGTTGAACTTGAATATAAAGTTGGTACAATGATCGAAATTCCAAGAGCTGCATTAACTGCAGATGAAATCGCTAAAGAAGCTGAATTCTTCTCATTTGGTACAAATGACTTAACTCAAATGACATTTGGTTTCTCAAGAGATGACGCTGGTAAATTCTTAAATGCTTACTATGATACTAAGATTTATGAAAATGATCCATTTGCTAAAGTTGACCAAATTGGTGTTGGTAAACTTATGAAAATGGCAGTTACTCTTGGTAGAGAAACAAGACCTGATATCAAACTTGGTATCTGTGGAGAACATGGTGGAGATCCATCTTCAGTAGAATTCTGCCATAAACTTGGATTAACTTACGTTTCTTGTTCACCTTATCGTGTTCCAATCGCACGTTTAGCTGCTGCTCACGCTAGCATTAAAGAAGGTAAATAGTAAACTTAAAGGACTAGATAGAATTAGATAGGGTTTATTAAAATCCTATAGAATTAGATAGGGTCTAAAAACAAAAACAAAAGCGATAATAGAGAAATCTATTACCGCTTTTTTTGTGCATTCCTTTGATATAATAATATTGCCGTACTACTTAAGAAAGGAGTATTATGCACAATGATATTATAGCACAAAATATAAAATTAATCGATGAAAAACTAATAATTAATGGAAAAAAGTTTGAAATTATAGATGACATAAAATATTTAGTTTTTTATGTTTCTAGAGAATTCGAACCCACAATATGTGAGAGATGTGGGTGTGTTGTTTATAGAATTAAAGAATACAAAATTCGCACAGTAAAAACCTTTATTAATTATGATTATCCTGTTTTATTAAAATATAAACAAAGGCGTCTGATATGTGATTGTGGCAAGACAATGTCAGAGAATAATTCAATAGTTTCAAAAAAGTGTAAAATATCAAATTATTTAAAATTAGAGATAATCAAGCAATGTAAATATAAACATTCATTTACTACTATCGCAAAACAACTTAACATTAATACAATGACCGTAATTAATACTTTTATGGATCATTTTACATTTGATAGGAAAGAATTATCAGAGGTAATATGTGTTGACGAATTTTCAGCTAATATTAATCAAGATAACAAATACGCATGTATAATAGGAGACCCAATAAAGAAAGAAATAATAGATATACTTCCATCTAGGCATCAATACTATTTAGAGCAATATTTGTCCAAAATACCTCAAAGTGAGCGTTTAAGAGTAAAAATAGTTAATATAGATATGTGGGAAGCATATAAAACGGTTTTTTCTAATTATTGTTGGAACGCAAAGATAGCTGTAGATCCATTTCATTGGATAGGACATGCAACAGATAATTTTCATAAACTTAGAAGAATAGTCGAAGAACAAATTGATAATCCGAAAGTAAAAACAATACTTAGAAGTGATTGGAAATTATTTAGTTTAAAAGAAGAAAAACTAAGTGATAATCGTTATTATAGTAAACTATTAAATAGGTACATAAGTAATAGAGAAAAAGTTGAATATTGTATTAATGAAGATTTAAGATTAGAAACTGCTTGGTGTATTTTACAAGAAATATATAAATTTAGAGATAAGTGTACGGCAGAACAAGCAAGTGATGAACTAATTAAAATAATAGAAAAATTAGAAAAAACTAATATATTTGAAATGATAACAATAGCTAAAACATATAGACACTGGTTTACAGAAATTTGTAATTCATTTTTAACATATGGACCATATAATAAGAAAACATCTAATGCTTTTATTGAGGGAAAGAATAGATTATGTAAAGAGATTAAAGCATTTAGTTGTGGATTTAATAATTTCGCAATTTATAGAGCTAGAATACTTTATATATCTAGTGATGGGACAATACCATTTAAAAAAGGCAACAATAAAAGAAGATTCTATCAAAAGCATAAAAAGTAAAAAGGCGGCTAACGCCACCCTAACTGATTCTATAGGTTTTTAATAAACCCTAACTGATTTTAAAGAACCCTTAAAGGATGTATGGATTAACATACATCCTTTTTTAGTAAAAATGTTTTTTCAGAAATTTAATAAAAAAATCATTAAAACGTTCAACTATTTGAACGTTTTTTTAAAAAAGTATAATATTTGATAAAAAAACGTTCAAGAAAAAACACTATGTTAAACTATTGTGCTATTGACATTAATAAACGCAATAATATATAATTATGTTGAAAAAGCAAGATTGTAGGTGGTAAAATGGTAATTTTATAATTTTATTGATAAATAATTTTTAAAGTAGAAAGGGGAGCATAAAATGAAATTATTAGGAAAAATTATTTATAAAACTACAATTATTTTAATTATTTTAGGATTTTTAGTTAATTTATTTGCAAATTTACCATTTAAAAAAATACAAGCACAACTTGGTAATTTAAAAAGTAATGAAATTGTTTTAAACGAAGAGTATAAAGATGGTTTAGAAGTAATCGAAGAAGAAATAGAAGAAATGCGAGATACCAACAGCAAAGTATTTAAAACAAACAGTGGAAAATACGAATATCATTATTATGATAACATTATTCATTATTATGATGAAGAAAAAGGTTTTTTAGAGATTGATTCAAGTTTTGAAGAAGAATCAAATGAATATTCAAGTAATTCACTTAACTATAATATAAAAGTACCTAAGAAGATTCATGAAAACAAAAAAATTAAATTAAGTTATGAAAATAAAAAAATAGAAATATCATACAATGATATA
>JAZKYN010000102.1:0-2546 GCA_045612145.1 Bacilli bacterium | reverse complement strand
TTTGTCTTCCTAAGACCGCTTTGGCCTCCGACTTCTATTTTTCTCCAGGATGAGTAACCCGAAGCAATTGAATTTCCTAAACTTACTATGTTTAAGTTTTTTATTCCAAGATTTCGTAATTGAAATGCTAAAGTTATATTTAAATTTCTTTGTTCATCTTTCAATTTATCATACTTTAGTTTTTCTTTCATAATTATTCCTCCGTTTAAAATAATGTATTTATATGATAGCATTTTCTTTATTTTTGTCAAGATCACGTTAATTTAAAAGAAAACTTTTATTTGCTTTCTTGTTACTATTCACAGCCCAAGTGATGAATAGTAGCTTTTTATTTTGCATTATATCATTATTAGGGTGGAAATTTAAAGTAACTATCTTTTTTTCACTATATATTATATAATGGAATCACGATAAAACAAGGACGTGATTATTTATGGGAAGAACTAGTGATTATAGTAAAAGTTTAAATAGAGATTATGAACGTATTGCAATTAATAATGATAAATTGAAAAAAGATAATAAAATGTTAGAGTTAAAACTGGAAGTTTCAGAAAGCGAAAATCAAAGAAAAGATAAATTGATTGCTAAAAAAGATATTGAAATCGCTGAAAAAAGCAAGGAAATTGATGCATTAAAAAAAGAACTTATTGAAATGGCAAAAAAATTACATTTGACCGAATATGAAAGAGACCAATATTTAGCAAAACTTAATATTGATGGTACTAATGCTGGTATTCCAACTAGTCAAACACCAATTAATAAAAAGAAAGTTGTTCCTAATTCGAGAAAGCAAACAAGCAAAAAAATAGGTGGTCAAAAAAGGCATAAAAAACATAAATTAGAAAAATTTAATGATGAGGAAATAAATGAGAATGAAGAAGTAACTTTAGACGAATGTCCTCATTGTCATTCTAAAGAATTGATAGAATTAGATTCTGAAATTACAAAAGATGAATTTGATTACCAAATAAAGATAATCAAAAAAAGAATTCATTTTAAAGAGTATAAATGTCCAAATTGCCAAAAAAATGTTAGAAAAAATATTCCGTCAAGCCTAAAAGAAGATAATCAATATGGTAACAATGTTCAAGCAACAGCTTTAACTTTAGCAAATATTGGTAATGTTCCTATGAATAAAATTAGAAAAATTATATGTGGTCTTACTATGAATGAAATTGATTTAAGTGAGGGGTATATTGCTAAACTTCAAAAAAGAGCAGCAAGTAAATTAGAACAATTTATTATAGATTTGAAATTTTATATAACGCATTTAAATTTACTATATTGGGATGATACAGTTATTATGATTAATACCCAAAGAAGTTGTATGAGATTTTATGGTAATGAAGATGTTGCTTTATATTGTGCACATTTACGAAAAAATAAGGATGGATTAGATAAAGATAATGTACTAAAGATGTTATCTAGCTCTACTGTTGTTGAACACGACCATAACATTATAAATTACAATGATGAATATTCTTTCATTAATGCTGAATGTTGCCAACATTTAATAAGAGATTTACAAAAAGTAAAAACAAATATACCTAATAGAACTTGGTCTATTAAACTTAAAGAATTATTATGTGAGTATGACCATAAGAGAAAATTATTGATTGAACAAAATATAGATCATTTTACTGAAGAAGAATTTAATAATTTTATTTCTTGTTTTAATCAATGTTTATTATTAGGTGTTGAGGAATATTCAAATGATTCAGAAGTATATTATGCAGGTGATGAAGCAACATTAATAATAAGACTAATGGAATATAGGGACAACTACATTTATTGGACATTAGATTTTAATTTACCTTTTACAAATAATCTATCAGAGAGAGCATTAAGAGGTATAAAATCTAAAATGAAAATTTCGGGACAATTTCAAAATATAGCTAATGCTGAATATTATGCAATTATAAAAAGTTATATTGAAACTTGCTATCGAAATGGCATAAATGGACACGAAGCATTAATTAGACTTTTGAATGGCGAACCATATACTCTTGATAGAATTTTAGAATTGGGTAGAGAAAATGCCAAAAAGAGCAACTGATTTTGCTCTTTTGGTCGTGGTTAAATTTAGTTAGACTGTGAATAGTAACAGTATTCTACTTTTATAATTACCCTTTTAGGGAACTACTGTTATTAATTATAAGGGTACTATACATGAAGATTACATCTTGATTAGTAAACTCTATTAAATTAGTAAAGTACTCACTTGTTATGTATCGATTATCTATTAAAGTAATTTTTTTGTAGTATGGAATTAGCAAAGGTGTAATTGAACTCGCGAAGGAATCTCTTATGATTACTAGTTCTTTATCACTTTTAGTGTTATTATTTGTTATTTCTATAAAAGAACTTGCCCCATCTAAATATACCTCATAAGGATCTAGACTTGTTAATTTATCTTTGTTGTATACTGTTGTTAAGTTGTTGTTTTCAAGGTACTTTACGGTTGCATTATTTATTATATAGTTTGTTAGATATGTTAATGGTTCAGGTTCTCTATTAATCGCTGACTCTCCATAATATACTCCATA
>JAZKYN010000101.1:0-36163 GCA_045612145.1 Bacilli bacterium | reverse complement strand
TATATATTATTATATACTATATATTATTATATATTTATTTTTTATAAATTTAAGTAAAACATCTGTAACCTGTAACCTAACTATTAGAAAAGCAAGGTAATAAGCCACTTTTCTACGGTTACAGATGAGGTTACACATCTCGAAAAAGTTACAGATAGATGTGTAACTTTTCGTATATTTACACAACACTTTGAATAAAAATAAAAAAGACTGACAATTCATCAGCCTTTTTTCAACGTAAAAATATAATAAATTGATATAGATGTGTAACCATCTGTAACCTTATTTTTCAACATAAATGCGTTGTGTTTTACCATCAACTTTT
This sequence comes from Bacilli bacterium, assembly GCA_045612145.1. Classification (GTDB taxonomy): domain Bacteria; phylum Bacillota_I; class Bacilli_A; order ML615J-28; family CAG-313; genus CAG-313. Next base: position 35,838 of record JAZKYN010000101.1, on the reverse strand, counting down.
TTAACAGTTGTCGTTAAGTTAAAATGTTTAGTAATTTTACGTCCGAACTCAACAATCGAATTCGCTTGAAATCCGTTTTGATTACTCCAAGCACTATACCTTACATACACTTCCGTATTCGTATGATTGATAATGTCATTAACAGTCACTTCCTCAAAGAATAAAAGTACAGGATTATTCTTTTTCTCATAAGCATTAAGTTCATTAGTAACCTTTTTACTAATTGTGAAAGCTTTTTTACTTAATACTCTTTTTAATCCTTCTAAACCAATTACGATTAAATACTTCATAACGTCTTCATTCAATAATTTATATTTAATATAAGGATCAAAATCAGGATCATCCGGACCAAACTTAGCATTAAAAGGAATAATCACAAGTCGATCTAAAACTGCACCTGTCTTATCTTTAATTCTAGGTATATTGTTAGCACTAAATAAAAACTTTGTGTAAGGATGAAATTTGTAAGGGTCTTTCCCTTTCTTTTCAACTGTGATAACACTACCACTAACAACCTTCTTAAATAAAGCTGCACCGCTGATAAACTCATCTTCTATATCATCACCAATATTAGCTAACTTATTAAATATTTCAGCTGTTCTAAACTGATGACCGATTTCGTTTAAATCAAGTGCTGATGTATTTATTTCACCTAACAACTTACCAACCAAATCAAGATAAGTACTTTTTCCGTTTGATCTTTCACCAATTAATATAAACGATTTTCTAAGTTCGTTACGTCTATAAAAACAATATCCTATAGCTTCTTCAAGTAATGCTCTAATTTCAGTATCGTGACAAGCTAACTTATTTAAAGTCTTATCAGCTAATGTGTGATAACTACCTGGAATATAATCATACTGTATTTTATTTGTTATAACTATTTCAGGCGTAAATGGTAACATTTTATTGTCTACAATATCATATATACCATTATTAAATGCTATATATCTTGCATCACTAGGTTCAATACTAGGAACAATTAGATCTAGATATGCTAATACTTCAGCTCGTTTAGATCTATTCAAGTGTTCAATATTATTGATCATTTCTTGCTCTATATAAAGTGAACCATCTACATAAATACCATCTTTATAAATGTGCAGCTTCTCATTGATTTTACGAATATACGCATTACTCATTAAGAACTTGCTAAACTTATCAAATAAGAACGTGTTACCACTAAAGAACGAGTCTTTCTTAAAACTCTCATCACGCATAATTACTGCTAATTCACGCTCATCTAACGGTTCACGCAATACGTATTTATTTAATATGGTTAATACTTCACGACACTCGTTGACACTAAAGCCGTTACTTTGTAAAGTAAGTATATAATTAAATAACGTTTGATTACGTCCATCGCCATCGCTCATATTGATAAAGTTAACATCACTTTTAATTGGGTAAAGCCACTTGGGAACGTAATCATACGTTTCATCATCGAACTTATCGTAGATAATCTTACGTTCCACACCTTTATATTTAAGTATCTCATAACTCGCAACTTTACCCACCTTAATATCTGCCCTAATTCCACAAGCCAAATTAACATCCGTTGCACACTTCTTAATATGTTTATTCTTAAAGACAAAATGATATCCACGTGTAGCTTGATATACTCGACAAATAACATTTAGTTCTTCAACCATCTTTAAAAGTATTGGACTAAGTGCTACACCGTATTTAAGGTTTCCGTTATGATCATAATCATCAATATCAATTAATATTGCATCATCATCTAGTATCCCAGCATACTCATCATATTTATTTGCTTCTTCTAGGGTTAGTAGTTCGTTAGATGATTTCCCTTTAAAACTCATCAAACATTTTTTATTTTTTGTTGGGACATATCCTTTAAAGAACATTTCCATCACCCCTTACTTATAAATAACTAATGGTTTCTTATCTTCTTTTACAGGTTCTAATACAACAACTTTTTTACCATTTAACTCAGTAACATAAACTTTCACTTCATCACTGGTAAGTTGTTCTCTATATTTCTTGGGTACTGACACATACCCGTTCTTCTGTATTCTTTTAATCATTTCTTCCTCCAATAAATTGCTCCAACCTTTCATACGCCAAATCAACATACCACTGTTTGTTTAGTCTAGTTGGTATTGAAACATTGTTGATATTGTCATTTAATATAAATGCGTGTTCTGGTGTATTCGCAAACTTGTCACATTTAACACCATTAGCGTTTACTACATAAGTACCGACTTCACGATACCAATCACAATTCTTTCTAGCACGTTTGTTCATATAAGGACATTTACCTTCGTATTTACCACATCCACAAGAACCATTATCAATAAACTTACACTCGGTACTGTTCAACGTTTTAACAGCACCATCATCTTTCTTACACTTATAAATAGGTGTATCGTTTATGTTATTTGATGCAAACACACGATAACTCTTATTATAATATTTGTAATTGTTGTGCATAACGAACTCATAATTACCTGTTAATTTGTATACTTTTTGGAATTTATGTAACTCATCACACTTAAAAATCGTTTCTTCAGGTGTAATACCCTTAGTAAAATAATTAACTAATGCTTCGTTTACTATTGGTAAGTCATTATCTAAACGTGATAACTTTTTAACATACGCACCTTTAGTTTTAACTTTCCCATCGTATGTAATAGCCACATAATTGTTAACATCTTTTTGGAATATCTTTTTATAGTATTCGAATTCCATAGTTAAGCGAGTACGCTTTTCCCATTCGTGAACGATATCATCCACCAACTCAAAGTCCTTACGTTTAATTAAAATCAAGATACCGTCAGTGTTGGACTGAATCAGTTTACAATGTGGTTCAAGCTTCTCGATTAAATCAAGCAGCAATACTTGACCAAAGATACATACAAGTCTACGGTTGCGTGGATCATATAAGCTGTTAAACTTATCACCACTGCAACCATACGTTGTATTACAAATAAGCTTGTAAATTGGTCTACGTGGGTCTTTGTTTTTCTTCAGTTCAATATTCATATCGTAAATATGTTTAAAACGACTCTTATCACTTACCGAACGTGATAGTAAATCATACTCAATCATTAATGAGGGATAAAGTGAAGTTACGTCTGCCATAATCATCATTTCATCAGGTTTACACTCGTATTGATATTTAGGAATAGCTGCGTGAACTCCACCGTCTGCGAATATATGTTGTACTCCAGCTACATTAGTTATATAAGGATCATTGGAACGGTTATTCTTAAACCATTCCCCTATATACCAATACTTTTTAAGGTTAAGTGTATCAGGTAAAAAGATATCCCACTCATCTGTATAGTCGGTTTTAACACTTCCAAGAATTACAGAAATAAGTTGAGCTGAAGTTTTATTGATACAGTCTAAACCTAAACCAAATTCGTTAATCATAGCTAAATGTGTATTAAAGTCATCAATTCGTTCGTTAAATACTTCGATAAGCTGCTCAACATCGTGTGTACAATACTTGATTGTTTCAGCTATCTCTTCTGGTGTTAACTTGCGGTCAATGTCGAATGGAACAGATGTTTCTTCAATATCATTACCCATAAACGCTTCTAGTGTCTTTAGACCATTATCGGTCATACCTTTGTACACATCATAGTTGTACATTCGAATATTACGGAATAAATCACTATACTCCCAACCCTTACGTTTTTTCGTAATAATGAATTGTGAAATGTTGTATGGATCTAAACCTGCAAGTATTCCTTTATGTATGTATTGGTCGTAGTGTCTTGAGTTAAACCCTACATAAATAGAGTCTTTGTGTTTATTGTGAAAAGCTTCGAGTTCTTCTTTATCGTTCACAATGAATGTTTTTTCTTGATTGATTAAGTCATAAAATACAACTAACCAGTCATATTTAAAGACTTCGTAGTCGTAGAAAATTAACATCTAATCACCTCACGTTCGTATAGTTCTAACCAATATTCATCCATAAATGTAGACCACCAATGGTCAGCGATAGCTTCGTTATTAACGATTTCATAAAACTTATTTCTATCCGGTACTTTTTGAGTGCATACCTGATAAAGTTCAGTTGTATTTATGTTATTGCTTCGAATTGCACGTTGAACATTTTTCACCGTTTGTTTAAATATCTTAGCTAAAAATGTTAAATGAACAGGATTATAATTCATCTTTATCTACCTCAACTAAATAAATACGATACCACTTATCGTTATGTCTAAATTTCATATGTATTCTTTTTTCGTTTAAGTGAGATAGAATACTAGTGAGTGGTTTATTTAATGTTTCAGCCATTTCTTTTGCGGTGTTAAATTGCCAGACTAAACTATCTTGTAAATTATAAATACAAATCATATATTTACCTTTATGAAATTCGTTGTGACAAGAGTGAGTCTTTGGTTTAGGTGTTGCTATACCACGTAAGTTTAAATAGTTTTTAACAGTTAATCTGTTGACATTATAAAGTTTAGCAATTTGGTTGCAATTCATATGTTGGTTAACATACAAATCAATCCACTCTTTAATTATCTTTGTTGTTATCATAATCAACCTCTAACAACTCTATCATTTCTTCACGTACTTTGTTTTTCGTGTTAGAGCCACTAATAGCTAGTAGCTCTATCCAACGTTTTAATAATTCTTGCATCTTAACCTCCCAACTATTTCTTTAAAATCGTAATTACGATACTTACAATACTCTCGTAATTCGTTAATTAAACGACTAATACATTTGGAATAGTCATTTTTCAAATAAGCACTATTAGTTTTTCTAATAGCTTTTTGGTATTTTTTAATTTCTTGGATTTGTCGTTCTACGGCTTTTATGATTTAACACCTCTTAAATTACAACAATCGTTTTTATTTGGATTAAAGTTTTCTTTCCAATAATCAAAGTGTTCTTGTACATCTTCACAGATAGAAATAGTTGGTATTTTAATTTCATCTAATAATCGCAACTTTTCTTCCAATGGTAAATGTAAATACCCACCTTCTTTTATTGTGTATTTAGAATAGTCCACGTCAAACCATTTCTTTATCCAATGATTTACTCGTAAGAACTCAACTATTGCGTTGTTTATTCCTAAAGAATTTAATTTGTTAAAATTCATATATTCAGGTAGTAAAGGACTTAACCTGATAGCTACATCAAAGCCTTTATCTTGCAGCTTTTTGATAGTCTCAACTCGTTTACTTGGAACACTTGCTTTTTCGTATTCTAATGATTTTTCATCATCAAGTGTGGTAACAGTGACTTGGATATGAGCTAAATCTTTATCCATTATTTCGATATAATCATCGTTACCAACGATATGTGATTTGGTAACTATTAAATAACCTATCTCGTGTTTATTTAATAATTCTATCGTTTTGTATGTATTTCGATGTTTCAACTCACAAGGTTGAAAACAATCGGTCATCCCACCTAATCGTAAAACAGTACCTTTCGGTAATTTTTTGATTTTACGTTCGATTTTGTTTATGTCAGCAACAGCTGGATCGTTCGCATCCCATAAGTTTCGAAAACTCAACAAGCTTTTAGCGTAACAATAATTACAATCGTGAAAACAACCACGACCGTACGTATCTAATCGTGTTGGATAATAGCATTTACTACCTTCCCCACCACCAACAGTTTTACAAAAACTTTTAAATTCTTTAGTCAATAATAGTCATCACCTTTTTTATTGATAAGGGTAGCTGTTACACTACCCTATTTAATTTTTTAATCTTTCACACGCAATTTCGTAGTATTCATCGTCTATCTCACACCCTACAAAATCACGGTTTAATTCTTTACAAGCTACAGCAGTAGTACCGCTGCCCATAAACGGATCAAATATGATAGCGTCCTCTGGTAAAATACCAATAATATTTTTCATAACTTCTAGTGGCATTTGACACGGATGTTTTGTTTTTTCTTTATTCACGTTTTTAACTTGGTTTACGTTCCACCAATCATATAATTTAGCACCTGTACAACCTCTAGCAATACGTTCTTGAATTCGTTTATCGTTAGGGTTTTTGTAAGGTTGACGTACCTTTTTAAAATCTGGTTTAACCTTAAAAAATGCAATATCTCGGTGTTGTTTAGCTGTGTTTGAGTTATATACCCAACTCACTACTTTTTCAGGGAATAAACCTATTTGAAAAGATATTTTATATAGTGATTCAGGATAATGAATTATCACTAATCCTTCATAACGAATACTAGTAAACACTGTATCTAAAAAGTTTAGATAATCTTCCTCTTTTAATAGGTCTTTGTACGATTTGTAATGATAACCTATGTTAAATGGTGGATCAGTTACTAATATTACTTTTCTATTTTTAAATAATTCTCGACAGTCTTGACTTCCTAAAAAGTCTAAACAGTTGTTATTGAATAGTTTAATCATACGTTTAACCTTTTAAATGAGAGTAAGGGAATTAACCCTTACTCATAAAACTCAATAACTTTGTATGATGGGAAGTCACCATTATATGTAAGTTGAATATCATATTCTAATGCAGCAATATCTTCTGCAACATCTAATAATAAATTTTGATAGTTGTGTTCTTTATCTGGTGCAAATCCATCTTCACATTTGCTAAATGCAACTTCAAAACTTGGTTCTAAACTATTTAAGAAATCATCAAAAATCTTAAGTCCAAAAGCTGTAAGTTCACCTGTGTTTTTATCATTACCTACTAGAATTTGGTTCATAAATAAACATTTTTTCTTGTGTTCACCGGCTACAATACGGAATTGGATTTTACCCATAGGGCGAATAGGTGCTTTTTTAGTTTGACCTAATTCGATTTTTTCAACTTTTACACGATACACACCTTCTGGAAGTGGTGTGTTATCATAAGTGTTAGTGTTTTCCTTTGCTTTGTTATACGCATTTAAAATATCATTGTAGTTTTGCATTATGTATTTCCTCCTTTAAATTATGCACGTCTACGTGTACGTTTTACTGGTTCTTCAGTTGGTTCAGTTTGACCAAACCCACCTTCAGCTAGTTTTTCAGCTAATGTTTTACGAACAGGTTTTTCTTCTTCACGAACAGGTTCAACATCAGCAGTTCTTACTCTACGTTTAGGTAAGCTTTCTTCATAAGCTTTGTTTTGAGCTTCCATATTAGCTTTAAATTCAGCTCTTTGTTCATCAGTTAAACCATCATCATATGTTGGTTTAGGTGCTTCTTCAACAGGTGTGTTATCCACAATAGTTGGTTCTTCAACCTTACGTTCTCTACGTTCACGTTTAACAGGTTCAACTGTAGCTGTTTCAACTGTTCGTCCACGTCTTGTTGGTTTTTCAGCTAATACACCTTTTTCAACAGGTTTAACATCACTTAATTCGTAGTATTCACGAATAATTCCATCGACCATTTTTAGATCATTGTCGATTAAGAAGTTTTCAAACATTCCCATTGGTGACTTACAGATATCTTTACCTGAGTTTTGTGTTTGGAATGTGTACTTACCATCAACAACATTTGTCATTAATACGATAGTAGCTGTTCCTTCTACTGTTAATTTTTCATCTAGCATTTTACCGATAGTTTTAACTTTGATATTTCCGTCACTATCTTTTTCAGTGTGTAATAAGAAATACACGATAACATCTTCGGCAAGATTGTCAGTTGCAGCTAATAAATCGTAGAAATTCTTGCCGATATCGGTAAATTTATTCCACCCTTGTTCTGCTGCACGTCTAAAGAACTCGTTACCCATAACGTATTGAGCATCATCAATAACAATTACTTTTTTGTCTGTACGTTTCATTTTATTAACGATTTCAGTTGCGTTATCTGTAACGTGAACTTCTTCGAATTTACCCCTAAATGGTAATTGTTTGTTAATTGATTTAATTAAACAAACTTCGTTTTTATCAAAGTTGCGTAAACTTGTAGATTTACCTGTACCACTTTGACCAATAATAAGAACTTTTTGTGCCATAGTTTTTTTACTCCTTTTCTTCTAATTCGCTTGTATCTTCACCATTTGTTTTGCAGTATTTTTTAAATCCACAAAAGAAACAGTTAGTACCTTTTTCGTAAGTTTCATCTTCGATACAATGCTTCGTATCAATTAGAAACTTAATAACGTGATTGATATCATATGTAACTTGTACGATGTCAATCGTAGCTGACTCAAGTTCAGCAATTAATTTTTCACGATAGTTTTTATCGTTGTAATCTTTGACTTTAATCTTTGGAATAAACACATAATATAAGTTGCGTATTTTATTGCGACTATTTTTCTCGTAGAAATACTTATACAGATGCAATTGTTCATCTTTTACATAATGTGACTTGTTGTTACTGTATTTAAAGTCGTATAGATCATACGTTTTATACGCTTTTGGTGTATAAGTTTTACCGTTAACAGTTACTTGTTCGTTAGGAACTTGAACTAAATAATCGATATATCCAACGAAATCTTGGTCAGTAATCGCTTCTTCAAAAATACCTCCTGGTGGTAAAGCTTCTTGTACTTTTGGAATTAATACCTCCATTTTTACAGCTTCGTCTATCATTGACTGATTAACTACGTTGTAATGACTAAAGTAATCTTTAATAGCAGCTTCTACCCCTTCATCAATTCCTAAGTGCATAGCAGTACCTAACACCAACGCATTGTCTGGTTTAAAGTCAAATTTGGTTTTTAATTTCAGTTTGTATTTTAAATAGTATTGATACGGACAGTTACGATACGTATCTATACGACTGTGTGATGCTTTCATACACACTCCTTCTTAATTGCATCATATATACAATAAGCAATTTCTTCATAATCATATAATTTGTAATCATCCACACTATCTACAAAGCAGCATTCAATGATGATAGCTTCGCAAGTAGGTGGTGTATTTTTAATCACATAAAATTGTGAACCATCTTTAACTCCACGATTGCGATAACCCATCTTACTAATGTTTTCACAAATGCGAGTTGCTAGTGGTAATTTAGCACCTTTCCAAGTGTAAACTTCGCAACCTGTTCCACCTCCAGCATTTAGGTGGATACTGATAAACCAATCAGCGTTCTCTTTATTGGATAAATCAACAGCTTCTTTTAAGTTATTAGATGAACGATCAAATACCGCTGGAATAATCTCGTGCTTCGTATGAGCCAACAATTCCATTAAATGATAAGCAATTCTACGAGTTTCAACTGACTCGTTTAACTTACCGTTAGCACCTGTTCCTTTACCTAATTTGGTATGTCCAGCGTTTATAACAATGACAGACATCGTATCAACTCCTTAAATTCTTCAAAATCACACACCCACGTATCGCTGTATTGTGGATAATTTTTTACTATGTAATTTCTTACTTTTTCTATACCTTTACTTGGTATTAATAGCAAACCTACCCCACCACTATTTGTAATTTGTCGTAAGTGATAAAGTTGTAATTCACTTGGAACACCGTTTTCAGCCTTAATTTCAGCTCCAATAAAGAACCCTTTACAACAAATCAGTAAGTCTGGTGTACCTACTTTACTAAAACGATCACCGTGAGTTTTAATGACGTAACAACCACTTTGTTGTAGGTAAGATTTTATTTTAGTTTCGAATTGTTTTTCTGCAGCTATAAGATATCACCACCGTATGGATTTAATTTAATTATTTGTCCACATTCAGGACAAACTACCCAATAGTTCATACCGTGTATCTGTAAATAATTATCACATACTGACTCTTTATTAATGTCTTTTTCATCGTATTCAAAAACACATTTACATTTTTTACACATTAGTTCTGGTAATACTAAATTACCGTGTTTAATTATTTTCATTCAACAACTCCTTATTTTCGTAAATATTACCGATGACTTCTATTTTAGCCGTATGAGAATCAGTTAGATTAAATTCATATTCAAAATTGCTTAACTTAAACCCACCAGACACAAAAAATGCATCGTAAATTTCACCATATATGGTTTTAACAATATCGCCCTCATAAATATCAACACCGTTTTTATCTTTTAGTCCTGTGTATTGCATAAGTTCAATTTCGTCAAATAAAAATACACCTTCACGTTTGATTGTATCGTAAACTATTATAGTTCCTTTATTTTCTAGGCAAATTGTTTTAACTCTAACCATTTGTTTTTGTTTTTTCAACCAAGCTCTAAACTTTATTTCTCTGTTCATACACTACCTCGCATACAAAAACCAAACTGACATAAGTACAAAACCAAGCATTATTATTAAAATAAAATAACTTGTTGTATTATCATCTTCTACTAATGCTGTTGCAAATAACATAATTATTAACGAACCTAGTAGTACTGTGGATATAATTGCTAACGCTAACATAACCACACCTTTTGACCTTTATAAATTTTCTTCATAACCTTTTATGTACATTTCAATATTATAGATTTTAGTACGCAGTTGTTCGTTTTCAGCACTTAACTCCTGGATCACCTCACGCAACATACTAATTTCTGATAATAATTGTTCTTTAGTCAATGTACTTCTACTCCTTTTCTTTCTTAAATGAATAACTAACTGATGCTTTAGTTTCAGTTACTTTTTTGTAGTCAGCAAGTAATTCGTTATAAAGTTTTGGTTCAGCTTTTTCAAATGCTTTATAATCGATACTTACCTTTGTACTACCTTTTTTACGACTAATTGTTACTTGGTCGTTTTTAAAACCTTCTTCTGGTAATTCAAGTTCAATTGCAGCTTTAATTTCTGCAATTTCGTTCTCTAATTGTTCTTTAGCTCGAACTTTTTCGACTAAAATGTTAATTAATGTTTCGTTCATTTTCTTCCTCCTTTACGAACAATTCATCTGTATAATCTCTACGCATTGCTAAAGTGTCATAAATGCGATAGTCTATACCTGTTTTTAATAAATAATAGAAACAATTATTTTTTTGACCTATTCTGTGAATACGCTTCTTACTTTGTTCGAACAGGTCGCTAGATAATGGTGGACTAAAATACACGATCTTGTTTGCTTTCTGCAAGTTAAGTCCATATGCACCACTTTGGTATTGCACCAAAATAACGGCATTTTCGCATTTTTCAAAGTTCCCTAAGTCTTTATCACTTCCGTTACAAAAACTCAAAGGTCGCCCATTTTCACGGCAAATTTGCTCTAATTTAGCAAGTTCATCGTTAAAGTTATAAAAGACTACAATTCTATCGTTAGTTGAGTCTAAAATATCAGCAAACGCAGACAATTTTTCTATGTTAAAATGACCACATAACATACGCTGATAAAGCATATTGGTTAGGGTTGTATCACCAACTAATGTGGTTTCGGCAATATTCACGATTTTCGTTCGGCAAAATTTCTTATACTCTTTGGTTTCAGGAACTTTAATGTCGATGAACGTTTGTTCAGGTAAATCAATTACTTCTTCGGTTTTCATAAATACCGCACCATAGTCCCTTAACTTACGTTTCAAACGTTCAACGTTTTTGTATCCTGTGATAATTGGGTAACCATCTTCACTACGTTCATATTCAACATATTGCCTGTAGAATAAGTCTTTGGTTATGTTCCAACCAAGCAACTTGCATTGACTCCACAAATACTCGTACTTACCACTAATAGGTGTTCCAGATAAAAGTATGACATTGGTGGGATCTAACTTCTTAAGGATGAATTTTGCACGTTTAGATGTTTCATTTTGGATTAAACTTGACTCATCCAACATTAGTGTAAAATCTTTAAGCTTAGATAGTTCAGGTCTACGCCAAATTAAGTCGTAGTTGATGATACCAACAACTATGTTCCCAACATCAACAGTTACACGATGCATAAACACGTCTATTAAGTTACTTGTTAATTTATAAATTGCAGTATCTTCACCATAATTATCAACAAAATGCTGATACCAATCATCAACCTTTGACTTTTGACAAACTACAAGTATATTTTTATGTAAACCGATAGCTTTCTCACTACCTACAAATGTTTTACCCCAAACCCATATCTAAATAATACGCAACACGATTTTTACTTGCTGTATCACTTAAAACTTGTTGTTGGTGTGGATATAGGTTGATCATTTAATCACTTCCTTTCTCTATATATTCATATAATTTTTTCTCACTAATATGATAAGTCCATTTACTACTCATCTTAACAGCAGTACCTATTGGTAAACGTTGTTGCTGTAAACCAATGCGAACAAATTCCTGACTTACGTTTAAAATCTTTGCTGCTTCACGCACATTCATTTACTAACCCTCCATCAAAAAATATATCCAACATTTCCTTTTCAGTTAACTTGTATAAATTGCAAATTTGTTTAACTTCTGACAATTTAAAATCGCTGTATCCATCAATTTTTAAGGATAACGTTTGTCGGCTCAAATCCAATTTATCAGCTAACATTTTGATGTTATCATCGTGTAACACCATTTTAGATTTAAACAATTTGGTGTTCATATTTCATCACCTCACGTTGTTTTTATTATAGAAATAAAAACGTTTGTTCGAAAGATGATGTTAAATATTCGATATAGCAAGTTAATTTTTATTAACATATCAATTTGAAATTTTAACTTTTTTCACACAAAATGGGACACAGCGTGTATAACATAGTTGTAAAAAGAAAGGGTGATTATTTATGAAAAGATATAATGGTGGTGGATCAATAATTAAAGTGAAAGGTGAGAAACGTAAGAAACGTTGGAGAGTTCGTGTTTCTTGTGGATATACTGCTAGTGGTAAACGTATCGTACATAACATTGGTTATTTCGCAACACGTAAAGAAGCTGAATTTGCTTTAAACGATTATCTAAAAAATCCGTACGATGTAGATAATTCTAAAGTTACGTTTAAAGAAATGTTCGAATTAATGTATCAACAATTAACGAGTAATATAGACACTGTGTCATCTAAAAAATACATTACATCGTTCAATCACGTTGAGAGTATTCACGATGTTAAAATGTCCGAATTAAATTATGCTATGATAGTTGATGCGTTAAACTACAAAACAAAATCAACACAATCTAAAGCGTTAACTATGATTAAATATACGTATGAGTTAGCAATTAAGATGCAAGTTCCAATTATTGAAAATTACGGTAAATTGATTACGTTAAAAGATTTAATCACTGTTGAAACTGCCGAAAAACCACGTTCAGTTTTAGAAATGGATTTAATCAAAAATATCGAGTCACGATACGATGATCCATTAATTGTAGGATTAGAACGTATTGCCGTTGATATGTCTATGGTATTCCTGTATACAGGTGCAAGACCAAAAGAATTATATGAGTTAGATATTATAGATGTTAATTTGGAACAAAACTATTTATTCTTACATTCTAAAACTGATGCTGGTCATCGTAGAGTTCCAATACATCCACGTATTAGACCTATTATTGAAAAGTATTATGCTATCAATAACGATAAACCATTCTTATTTATGAATCCACGTGGTAAAGCTGGATATAAGAAAACAGCATTCACTGACCTGTATAGAAAGTATATACACCCAACACATATTATTTATGATTTCAGACATACGTTCGCAACATATTGTCACGAAAGTGGTGTAGAAAGATTAACTTTCAAACGTTTATTCGGTCATACTAACGCTGATGTAACAGACCATTACACTAAAACTTTAATGAGTCAATTACAACGTGAAATCGTAAAACTATCTTATGATGTTGAAACCGTGTCCCAGCATTAATGGGACACAATTGGGACACCAAATTAGCTAAAATGGGTCACACGTGGGTCACACGTAGAGCAAAAACACAGCTTTTTAGAGCGTTCTCAAGTTTTACCAAAAACAATGAAACCCTTATGAACATTGAATTCATAAGGGTTTTTTCTGATGGACCTAGAGGGACTTGAACCCCCGACCTTTCGGTTATGGGTCGGTCTCTTTGCTTATAAACCCTTATGTATCAATAACTATAATGTTTAGTGGGACACCAATGGGTCACACTAAAACGCTATATTTTTTATTAAACACTATTTTAAAATTTTATTCAACTTTTTTATGTACTAAATAATCTGTAGTGTGTTTATTTTTAACTTTTGCCACTATACCCTAACAAATACCCACCCCTATATCCTAAAAGCCGTTTTTGGGCGTATTTTGAGCCTTTAACAACATATTTAACAGTTCGTGTTCTTCAAATGTGATAGGTACATAATTGTATGAGTAATCATAGAATTTGGAATAAGTTTTAGCATATTTATCAACTTTGATCACGATGTCATCTTGTATATGTTTAAAACGAATTATTTCAGTTGATAAATCATTAAACTTAACATAGTAACCAAGTGTAGCAAAACGACTTAATATTTCTTCGTTAGTCATTATTCATCACCCCAATCTAATGCTTGACCACATTTATCACAATATTTTTGATTAATATATAAACCATTATTACAATCAGGACATATACTTAAACCTTTAGGTTTTTTACTTTTAGGTTTTGTTGTTTCTTTCTCATCATACTTATTTGCTTTGTCTACAGCTTCTTGAAGTGTCTTACAAGGTAGATAATAAGCACAAACTTTTTGATGAGTACAAATTTCACAATTCCAATCTTTTGTAATATTGCAATTCATTTTCTTTATTTCAAGTATAGCTTCTTGATATTTATTCATCACTTACCTCCAACTTTTTAAGTAAATTTATCCAACAAAAATCGCAATCATAATCACACTCCGGTTTAGGTCTACGTAGTTTAAACCATTCGTAAATACAAGTGTTTGATAAGATACGAATTAACTCTGGATCTTTCATTGTTAAAATTCTTTTGATTAATTTTTCACGCAGCGTCATTCGATAATACCTTCCTTTCTTAAATATCCACGTTTGCAAGTATATGTACAAAATACTTTATCTTTATATTTATAAAGATGTTCATCACAATTATGTTCAAACTCTTTTTGACAGTGTTCACATTTTAAAATACGACTTTTATTGCGTTTGATTCCATATACACTTGTGGCTTGTTTGTATTCAATTTTCTCTACTTGATGTACGGTTAACTTCCCTGACATAATTCCACCTTATAATTATCTATCTTTTAAATTTTCACACGCTCACAGAGGGCTTATAAATTATAGATTTTATCCACACCATCGAACTTAACACCTTTTTTATTAAGTTCAGTTTTGAATAGATCTTTATTGCAACCAGTTTTAGTTGCCACAGTTACTTTTTTACCATTTTTTCTAATCCAAGCTATTAACATATTTATTTACTCCTTTTTTAAGTCTTACAGACTATCCAAGACCATCGAGTAGTTAACTCTAGGTTTCGCTGCCTTACAGCTCATCAGTTGGATTTTAATAATTAGGTGTTACTCGTAAGAGGAATTATAATAGAAAAAATTTTTGTAAGAACGTTTCAATTTGTTGAGTAACACCTAATAGTAACAGGCTGGACTGTGTCCAATTGAGTTATACCAAGATACTTTAAAAATAATTTGTCGAAAACTGTAAAAACTCATCAGTGGGATAACACCTGTTTATTTATTGGGCGGACTGTGTCTCATTAAGCTATGCCCAGATACAGTACCGTCAGTATCAAGGAATAGCACCCATATTAATTGCACATTTTTCAAGTGTGTTTTAGTCATTAATTGCACATTTTTCTAGTGAGTTTTAAAATGTCCAAGTAAATATATCTTTTTCTTCGTATTCTTTTTCGTAACATTCCATAAGGTTTCTACCATCACTATAATACGCTTTAAATGTAATAGTGTTACTTGTTAGTTCAATTACTCTAATGTTCCATATTCTTGGGATACGACAAATTTTAGCTTCTAGTTTATCCCACTTTTCATATTTTTCGTGATAAGTTTCACCACCTAATAGACCTGCTGCTAATCTAGCATTTGTAATGTTGTGACCTATTCTTTGTGATTTACTTCCTATTGATCTTCTAATTGCGTATCTTGACATAATTTTTTACTCCTTTTATTTTTCTTAATTTTCAGTTATTTTTAGTTATACGAACACGTGTTCTATCAAAGACAGTGATATTATAGCACGATAATTTTTTATTGTCAAAAGATTTGATAATTTTTTTAACAAATTTTTTAAAAAAATAAAAAAGAGACCCTTTCGAGCCTCTTAATATTCTGTAATTCCAAATAGTCTAACGTTCGTATTTACACTTAATACGTTAGCTTCAACACCTGTAATAGTAGTATCAGTAACAATGATTTTCTTCATACAAGTTTGTCGTGTAGCACCGTCAGCACTCATATCATAAGGTATTTCTATTAATACATATTCACCGTTCCAATTAGATCCATTATATCGAACCTTCGGTAAATGGTATTGGAAGTTATTGAAATGTAATACCCAACCATTCGCACAATTAGATAAAGCTTTCACCGGTGTGATTGTTCCACTAGCAGCTAATACATTACCTGTAGATGATGTATATAACATCTTTTTATTATGTTGATATAATGCTTTCCATACACCCCAACCATTATTATAGTTGATAGTGTATACATCACCATCTTCACTAACAACGAATACATAACCTTTAGTTGTACTTGTAAAACTACTAAATCCGCGCCACACTTTACCATCAACAGGTAGTCCTGTAATAGTACTTGGAACATATAGTGTATGGAATCCGATACCTTTACCTAAAATTTCAGTACCAAACGTATTTACGATTGTTAGTTTGTCACTTCCTGTATCACTTGTAATAATACTTGCGTTTACTCTATCTTCTAAATTATATAGAAGTTGAGCAATTTCTTCTGCACTTGAACCATCAACTGATTTAAAGATTTCCATATATACAAGTGTTCCAGGAACAGCAAGTCCAACAGTTAAAGTAATACTTGTAGTACCATTTTTAACATAGTCCACACCTTCACGTAAGATACGACCTTCAACGTGAACTTGTAAAATGTCTAGTACACTATTGTATTGTGAAATTGGAACTGTAAATTCAGTTTGATTTTCACCTGTAGAAGTAACGTAACCTGTGTATTTACGCATTAACGTAGTAGTTACAAGTGTTTCTTTTACGTTGTTAAACCATTCCCAAAAAGCAGCGTGGAATTGATTATATAATGCACTAGTGTCTACTTGTTGAACTAAGCTTGTAATCCATAAAGTCGGTGCAATACCTCTTAAATCGGTAATAGCACTTTGACTAATTGTAGATACTCCACCTGTAACTTTAATACTAGCAACAGGATATTGTTTAACTGTATCACTATCAACAACACTTGGAGCAACAGGAACTACTGCTGGTGTTCCTTTAATAATTTTAGCTTTAGTCGTTAGAACACTAGCTGTTTTATTCGCTTCGATAACTATTAAGTCGATACGATTTAATGATGGTTCACTGTCTAAACTAAAAAGTATATCGGCATCATTAATGTACCATTGATTTAAGAATATACCTTCACCTGGTTTAAGTATTACACTTAATCCATCATTAGCTAGTACTTGCAAGTCAGTACTTGGTGTACCAGCGTTGTTTGCAAACACACCATTACTAATGATACGTCTATAAACATTACCGATTTCATAACCTTTATATTCATTAATAATACCAGCACTAGGATTGGAAGGATAAAATCCACTTCTTTCAGCCATTGTATGCACCTCCTAAATTTCTAAATTAGCTGTAATGCGATAACCGTTTATGTCATTACATTCAACTATTTCAATTATTTTAACATCTATGTTAAGACCATAATCACCAACGACAGTTACTCTGTACCCTAGATCATAGTCAGTTTTATATTCATATTGTTCAACATCTATTTTGCAAGCAAACGATTCTTTCGTACTGCTTGCTGCTATTTTCTCATTTCCTGATTCAGTTAATACATCATCGTAATTAGTAATAGCACCATTTTCACTTGATGTACTTTTAGCATCAACAAATGTTTCAAATCGGTTAATACCAGTAGCAGTACCAACAGCTTTTGTTTTACGAGCTGTACCTTCACCTTCACCACCAACTAAACACACATTTTTAAAATCACTAAAATCAATTTCCCAATCAAATGACTGTAAGTTGTTAAAGTCTTTACTAAATATCACGTGATCGTTTACTTCTTGACTTTGTGTGCAATCAAGTCCACGATAGACTTCAAATACCAATTCGTTTGATTCGTTCATAACGAACTTAAAACCTAAATCGTATGTTTTACAAATATCGATAATCGTTGGTAATACTTCATCGTAGGTTACTTGTTTCGTTATCATTTCTGGGTAATTTTTTAAAGTACCAATTTTAACGAAATCAATCTTTCTATCAGCATCCGTTGGTGAAACAATACTATCTAAAATTAATCTACGAATAAACACTTCAGCTTGAGTAGTATAGTTTGTTTGATTCCACACGATGCGTTGATTTAACAGTGTTTCACAACCTAACCCTGTAATCGTAAGTGTATATTTTTGAGTCGTATTATCCATCGTTAAACCGATTTTCTTAATCTCACAAATCATATCATCATCGTTACGACTGATATATTTCGCTTCTTCTTTAAGTAGTGTAATCAATTCAGTAGTAGGTGTGATAACTAGTACACACCCACCAACTTCTTGATATTTTCTAGTCCACAGTAAACTTTCGTATACTCTTATGACTTCGATTATTTGTCGATTTTCATCTAAAATGTTTATAGGAATTTCTCGCTTAATCATATTAAATACCACTCAATTCATCGTGATTTTTAACAGTTAAGTAAGCACTACCTTCTACCGATAAAGCCAATACATTACGTACTTTTAACCACGTAATACCACTCATTAATTTACGTAAAATCTTTGTAGATGTTCCGCCACTAATTAATACCGCTTTATCTTTAGCTAAACTATTCGTGTTGATTTTAATTACATCACCTGGTTGATACTCACCTTTGAAACCTATGTATTCATTTGGATTATCCACATTGTAGATTTTAGGGTCTGTTGTATGGTCGTAGAATTCTAATTCTAATTCTAAACCTGTTTCAATTTGACCATAATTATAAATGATTAGTCTATCGATGATATTTAGATTATCAAAGCTAACTTCATCATCATAACTAACGTTTAATGGGAATTGGAATCCACCTGTACTTTCCACAGAATAAGTAGTACGTTCCGATGAACTTACCACAAAATGTGGATAAGCACATAAAATACTTACTAGCATTGTTTGGTTATTTGTATAAATGTCATATTCATTTGTTTCCACAATACCAGTGATTTCAACTTCTTTTAAACTAGTTTTAATGTTTATCGTAATTTCGTTACCAGGAGCCAAAAATTCAAGCAATTTCGCACGATTTTGTTCACAGGGATGATTTACTCGTATTGTGAAAGAAATCGCTCTTTTGCCGATATTTGAGCCTACAATTTTAACACCAGGTACACCAACAACATTAGACTCGTTTAATGTAGCACTAGCAGGACTAAGTCCAGTAACACTTCTAACTTGCCATTGTCTTTCAACTCCAGTAAGTTGTAAAGTGTTACCGTTGTATTTAATTGAATATTGATACATTAGTTAGTCACCGCCTTTAAGTTTAATAAATTCTTTGTGTTACGGTATAAGTCATCAAGTGGTGGTTGTTTAGGTGTATTAATGATTTGCGTAAATGTTGTCGTATTAGTTGTCGTAGATCCATTCGCAAATCCACCCATTTGTGGTACTTGCATTTCATTTACGATATTAGCGGATAACTTTTTAATCCATCCTAAATTACGTTCAAGTGGAATAACTGCTTCAGCACCATCTTCACCAAAACCTTGTAAACCATATCTTGTATCAAGAACAGTAGGCTTTTTGAAAATACCACCTTTAGCGTTCCAAGCTATATTAAGTTTAGGTATTGAACCTTTTAATAAGTCCCCAATTTTCCAACCTTTCGGTGTAACTTCAAATTTAGGCATCTTTATTTTTGGCCATTCAAATTTTCCTGTGAAAACATCAGCAATAAATTTACCTACTTTTTTGAACGCTTCACCAATACTATTAACTATTTCTCTAAACTTATCACTCTTTTTATAAGCTATAACTAACCCAGCGACTAACGCAGCAATCGCAGCTACAATTAATCCAATTGGATTTGCTGACATCGCAGCATTTAATAACCATTGAACAGCAGTCATACCAACAGTTGCCGCCCTCCAAGTTTTAATAGCTGTAACTACACCTGTGATAATAGATGTTATTTTCCAAGCAGCAAACGCTGAACCTAATATGATAGCTGCATCGGTAATTAAAGGTAAATTGTCTTTAACCCAAGTAAAGCCTTCGATAATTTTAGGTAATACATCATCTTTAAATTTAGTTAAAACATCACTAACAGTTTTAGCTACTTCTTCAAAGTCAACATTAGCAAGTACTACATCAAGTAGTTCCGTTTTAAATGTATTAATAGCACTAGCAACAGGTTCCATCTTCTCACCAAGTTCAGCTTGTTTATCAGCAAACTTAGCTGTTTCTTCTCTGGCTTTAATGATGTCACCATTGACTTTTTCGTATTCTTCCCCAGCTTTACCTAACGCTGTTTGAGATACTTCAAGCATATACGCTTGTTTTTCTTCCTCAGTATTCAACGAAGCTAACTTGGTATTGAAGTCCTCAACGCTCATACCTGTTCCTTCAAGCATTTGTGTGAAAGCTCCGGTTGCTTCACCGAGTTTAATTGTTTCATTAGCAGCTTCGTAGAATGTTTCTGGTTTTAACGCATCCCCAAATGTCCCAACTACTCCTGTAGCTAAGTCAGCCCATTGAGCGACTTGTTGTTCACTATCTGCAAGTAGGGCTAGTTGTTGTGCAGCTTCGACTGCTGTATCACTTTCACCGATTGCACCATATAATTTTTTATATGTATCTGCTGCCACTTCAGTAGATTTATTTGAACCTTTAAAAGATGCTTCAAGTCTACCAATATCTTCTCGGTATTCACGAGTGGCTTCGGCTGTGTTTAAAGCTCCGCTTGCTAATTGACCAAAACCACTTACAAGTTTACCAATACCTTGAGATATTAAGTTAGCGGCTGCACCTTTCATTACTGTAAATCCATCGCTAACTTTTTTAGATAGTTCTTCTTGGTGCTTAAATGCAGTATTTGTATCTTCTACTGCTTTTTTTGTTTCACTTTGTTCTTTGTCAAGATCGTCTAAAGATTGATTAAACTTATCAATCTCTTTACTTGTTCTAGTAACAGTAGCTTTTTGATTTGCAATTTGAGTTCGAAGTTTGATAGCAGCATCGGACATATCATCCATACTATATCCTGATTCTGCATACTCTTTTTCCATCAATGCTAAAACAGATTGTTGAATTTTTAAATTGCTATTTAATTGTTTTAATTTAGCATTTAAACCTTCACTAGACTTTCGCCAATCATCCATACCAGCTGTTTGTTCTTTAAAATTAGCAGCCGTTTCTTTTAATCGGTTACTCGCATCTTTAAGACCTGCTTTTAAACTAGAGGTGTCTAATCCTATAGATAAACCAATAACATTGTCTTTTGCCATTTAAACCACCTCACTTTCTAAATTGAGTCGTTGTCGTTTGCGTAAACCTTTTTAATGTACGAATAACTTCCATCAGCATTTCTAACCTTACGATATTTACGCATTTCGTTTTTGTTATGTATTGAAAGTCTTTCTACTAATAATAAGAATTCTTTAAAAGGTTCACGTCTTAAATCAAAAGGTGATAAGTGGAATTTTTCACATACCACCAATTGAATTTCAAATAAATTTTCATAAAGGGTAAGGTGATTATCCACCTCACCCTTCCCTAGTTTTTTCGGTTAAAATTAAATAAACGTTGTAAAGTATCTTTTGCAACAGCTACGATTAAATCTCTTAAATCGTAAACAGTAATATATCTACGTTCTTCTTCAGTAAGTTCAGGGAAGATTTCGTGAACTATTTCAATGAATTTACCGTAATTTTTAACGACTAAATCCAACACTTTGTTAACTTCTACATCTTTTAATTTGTCACCATTACTAAATTCATCTAAATTAAGTAGGTTCAATAAATCTTCACAAACACCTAAAGTTAGATCATAACTATTAGCTGTATAAGTTTTAATAATTTGACCGCGTTTTTTAATGTTAAGTTTGAATTCCATTTGTTACTCCTTTTATTCTACGTTTTAATTACGCTGATTTAGCTGTAATTGTGTCAGCTGTAGGAATTTCAGTATATCCATCACCTTCAGTAAAGAATGCACTTACGTCAGCACCAGCATATTGAGTATCAATAACTAAACCTTTAGCTGAACCACCATTTGTAAAGTGGTGTTCTGTAAAAATACCTGTAAAAGTAACTGATTGTCCCATTGAGTCAGTTCCATCATTTTCAGTTGTAGCACCTTCATCTGGAATTGAGAATGAACCTTTATAACGAACTACATAACGGTATTTACCATTAGTAAGTTTTTCACGATACATTAACCCAAAATAACCAGGTTCTCTAACTGTATCTAAGAATGCACCTTTAGCTTCATTAAAAGTTTTACCTGTGATTAATGCTAATTCACTTAAAGCAATACCAAAACCAGTTAGTGAGATTTCGTCTGCACCTTCACTGTTAACGATTAATAAAGCTTTATTATCTGCGTAATCTGTTGCTGATTCACTTGATGTTGTTTTACCAGCTTCACCGATAGGGAATAATTTAATAGGTGTATCCCATTCGATTCCAGTTGCATCATCTTTTATTAATTTAGCAATATAGCAATTATCAATACCTCTAAATTTAAAAACTTGAGACATTTTATTTTCCTCCTAAATTTATTTATTCGTGTTGAGCGTATTCAACACTACACATCTTACCGATGTAATCATCTAATCCACTAGCAATATCTTGAACACTTGAAACAACTAAACCATATGATCTAGCGCGTTTCTTAAAATCGTTCATTCTAGTTTCTAAATGCTTTGCATCAGTTAATAACATTTCTTCCTTACAATAAAAATAAACTTGATATGAATTTTTTAATATCGCAGGAACATTATCTACATATTCATCCGAATCACGTACATTCCAGTATGTAAAGAATTCATCTGGTTCAACTACAGGTAACATAGTTCCTTGTTTAAAATACAAACCATCAAATCCCATTTCAGTGAATATTAAAATCAAGAAATCTATCATTTAGTTAAACCTCCTAACTCCTTCAATACTTCTTCTTTAAAAATTTTGTTAAAAGTACCGTTATACTTTCTATTTGTATTTTCTATAAAATAAGTTGGTTTCATCGGTTTACTAACAGTACCATTTTTATATTGAATACCTGGTCTACCGTAGTTGATAAAAATAGCAGCTAAACCACCTTTACTAACTTTAAAACCATACTTAGCTGTAACTTTGTCATCACCTGACCATTTAATTTCAGGTTTAGTCATTAAACTATCTTGAGTTACACCTGTTGGATTTTTAAAAGTAGATACAACGGTTAGATATTCAAACTCTAAAAACGGTACTATTCGATTGATAGTACGTTCAATTGCTCCACCTTTTCCGCTGAAATCACTTATCTTTTTATCAAACGAATTTACAAAGTCAGTTAATTCACCATCAACAAAAACGACACTATTTTTCTTTTTTGCCATTTACACGCACCATCTTAAACTTTATGTATTTGTTTTCTCTACGAACATTTTCAGGATTCCCAACAATATCGTAGACACTATTATCATCTAATAGCACAATGCGGTCACCAGCTTGAATTAGTGGTGTGTAGCGTGATTCAAAACTCCAAGTATCTTGATACGATTTTAAATCGTTCACGTTCGAGTTGTTTGTGGAATAATTAATACAAGAACATTTACTTTTAAAACTAGGTGTAAATGTTTCAATGTTATGACCATTAACAAATTTAAGTTCACGTTTCATAAGTTGAAACCAAACATTAAATGCACCTTGTGGTTGATATTCTTTATACATTATGCCACATCCTTAATTGACCAACTCGTTGCTCAACATAAGAACTAACACCCTGTCTGCGTGATATATCTTCAACATAGTAAGCAATTACATCGACTGCTGATCCTGAATTAATAACGACTTCTTCAACACCAGCCATTCGCATATAATTTTTAGCTGCTTTAATTAAAAGCGTTAACTTACTATCATCTAAATCGTATTCACCATAATCGTTTAATTCTTTGACTTGTGTTAATAACACATCATCCTTAATTTCAGTTAAATCCATTTCAACAGCCATATAATCACCTCCGAAATTTAAGTTTTAGGTCTTACCCTAACAAATACTCGAGTGCGTTTTAAAAACGCGAAAATGGGCTTGTTTTGTGCCTAAAATCACAAAAGAGTGAGTAAGTGATTAACTCACCCACTCTTACTTATTTAAACTACGCAGCTTTCTTTAATAAGTAGATGTAAGCTGGATCTAATACTTTACCGTCACAGATTACTAATGCTTTAGTAATGTATTGGTTAGTATTTTCATCAAAGTAACGTTTGTAACCAAATTGTAAGTTAGAGTTGATAGCATAAGCTTTTTCAGGAACCCAGTAGATACCGAAGTATTCACCAGCTGATGCTTCATTGTAGTTTTTAATTGATGAACCTTCTTCAACTAAAACAACTTCTCTTGCGAATGCTTTACAAATAACATCACCATTTACTAAGTTAGTAACTTCTCTTGCGATTGGTTGACCGTTAGAATCTTGTAATGTTAACATATTAGCTTCGTAAGTATTAGCTGTCATAACGAATTCAGGTTTTAATGAACGCATTGCAAGTGGAACTTTAGCAAATAATTTTTTATGCCAAGCTGACCAATCTTCCATTTCTTCAGCTGTGAAAGAAATGATATGATCTTCAGCGATTCTTGAAGTGCTTGCAAATACACCTGTAGGTTGTTTAGAACCACTACCATCTAAGATAGCTGTATCCATAGCTTTAACATAAGCTTCAACTAAAGCATCAACGATTTCTTTTTCGAATGCTTCAACAGAAACGATAGTTTGTAATAAAGATTGAGCGATACGGATTTCACCAATATGGTAAGCGAATGTTACAGAACCAGTGATTGAACCACCTTTTTGAGTTGCAGAAACACCGTGTTCACCATCATTTCCACCCCATACTAAGTTAGCTGTGAATGCTCCAACAGGATATTCAACTCCACCTTTAACATTAGTGTGTTTAACACGTGAATATAATTGTCCGTAAACTTTTTCAACACCTTTGATAATTTCATTAACTACAGTGTTAGGTAATAGAACACCTAAATCAGTTGATAAACCTTCTTCAGCACGAACATTTAATACTTCGCTACGAACACCTTTTTGTACGTAGTCTTTAAAAGCTGAACGATATTCAACAGTTGATAATTTGTCTGCTACTTCTGGTGTAGCGTTACGCATTGTAAATTGTGCCATTGGATTAAAACCTCTTTCTTCTTCTAATTCTTTTTCTTCTTCTTTTTCAACGCTTGCTAATTGTTCTTTAGCTTCTTGTAATTCAGCTAAAATAGCATCTAATGTTGCACCTAATGAACGAACTTCATCAGCAGTGCTTGCATTTTTAATAGATTCTCTTAATTCATTACTTCTAGCTTCTTTAGCTGCGATTAATTTCTTTAAAAAATCTTTCATCTTAAATTTCCTCCATTAATTACCCATTGGGGTATTAAATTTTGTATAAAAATTTCGCTTTAAGTTTTTCTAGCTCAAGCTCGCTAGTCGCAAAGTTTTCCGCTTCACGTTTATGTAAGTAGTCTGTACGTGCTTTGTCCAACACGCTAGAATCAGTTTCCGCTGATTCCACACTTCTTAGACCAATTGAAGTCTGTTTATAAGCTGGGTAATTTACCACTGAAAATTCAATAACAGGATCTATACGTTTGATAGTTCTTGTTGGATAATTAGTGTCTAAATCACTCCATTCATCTTCAGCAACACCAAACATAAAACTCATACCATTAAATACACCATCTTGAATTCCTAAATATAAGTCATTAGCATCAGTACGTTTTAAGTTTAAATGTTGGTCAACAATTACTTGATTATCTTTAATTGTGATTTCCATACCACCTAATTTTTCAAGTGGTATCAAGTTGCTTGTTAAAGCTTTTGAGTTTAAATCGTGATTAAAGAAACCTTTAACTTCCGATAAATCTACATCATCAAATGCTTTTGGGTCGATAATTTCTTTAAACATTCCACCAATATCAGTAGGTTGACCCATTACAGCACCTACACCGCGAATGTATCCGTCACCTTTATCAGTTTCAGCACGATATTCAAACGGATAATTTCTTTTTAACATCTCAGGCATCCTGTACACCTCCTAATTTATTAGCCCATTTCTCTGTATAAAACCAGTAGTAGCTAACTTTGTATTTATTGTTATATAATCCAGCCCATATTAAACTCGGCAAAGCAATTACAGGTAAGTACAACCAACCAAGAATAAATGACTGTATTTGATGTCCATATTCGTGTTTTTTAACACGTTCATCTTTAACGTGGCTATCACAAAGTAAGATGTACTTACCAAGTGATATTGAACCAAGTTTGCTATTGTAAGAATAATAAATGTTGTCTATATTCTTACCTTTAAAAATTAATTTTACGATTAATCCAACTAGTGTTTGTGGTAAACACCAAGTCCAGAATATGATATTTTTAAGCATTTTCTTCAATTACAGGTTCTTGGTCTGTAAAATATTCATTTTCACCAGCATAGATTTTTGCTTTACCCTTGCCAGCTTGATAAATTACATAATCACTAGACCACTCAATAACATTGTTATAAGTTTCGTATGAACCATCTTTTTTTATTAAATAAATTGTCATTTTAATTTACCTCAAAATACAATAATATTGTGTTGCTATGTCATCATTTAAATGAATAACGTAACCACCATCTTTTGGAGATGCGTATTCACAAACATATAAATTACCTTCATCTACAATAAAATATGGTAACGCCCTACCACCATTATATATTTTTGTTGCTGTTGCTCCATTTAAATAATATATATAAGAAGAACTTTTAGTAGACGCATAAACGTTGCCTTTACTATCTTCAAAAAACACAAAGTTGTAGCCACCATCTTCTTTTAATAATGTTACTGTAGTACCGTTTAAATGTAGTAGTTGATATTGATTACGGGCTGCACCATAAACATTTCCTTTACTATCCTCAAACCAATCACTCCAATTGGTATTTTTATCATATATTAAAGTAGCAGTAGTTCCGTTTAAATGTAATAAACCAGATGTTCCGTAACTAGTACTTGCATATACATTTCCTTTACTATCATTAAACATAATAGTCCAATCATATCCAACATCATATACTTGTGTAACAATTGTTCCATTTAAATGTAATATTCCAAGTGCAGAAGAACTAGAAGATGCAACATAAATATTTCCTTTACTGTCATTTGAATATCTAGCCCAAGAAGAACCACTTTCATATATTTTCGTTACAACTCCGTTATTAATACAATACAAACCTAAATTTCCATTACCAGAAAAATACACATTACTTTTGTTATCATCATAGAAATTTTGCCAATTATAACTACTGTCGTATATTTTTGTAGCTGTTTTTTCGTTTAATTTAAGGATTCCTTGTTCGTTATCACTACTAGTATATATATTACCTTTGTTATCTTCAAAAAAGATATAATAATTTCTACCAGTAGTATATATTTGAGTTACAGTCATCTCATTTATATGTAATATTCCAGTATTACTAGTTTTATAACTAGAAGCATATACGTTACCTTTACTATCTTCAAAAAATCTATTCCAATAATATCCTTTGTTATGTATTAATGTTGCAGTTGTTCCGTTTAAATGAAGTATTCCTGTTCCACTTGAAACAGAAGAACTAACATATATATTACCTTTGCTATCTTCAAAAAAGTTATCCCAATCATATCCAGTTTCATATATTTTTGTTACTGTTCCTGTTTCTAAATTTTTATTGAACAGTCCTAAATTAGAACTATCTGTATAAGAAAAAAACATATCAATACCATTTTTCGCAACATAAACTGAATTACTACTTACTTGACATAAATTATTAGGTATTACATCTTCCCACGTTGGTTCTGCACTACTTCCACCACCAGAACCTCCGCCACCTTCAGCAATCTTTTTACTTACTTCAACTAATAACTCTTCAGTTCTAGTTCTTGGTGTCATATCATCACAAACTTCACCGCAAGCACATTTCTTTAGGAAGTGTTCCATACGAGTTCGACATTTATAATTAGATACATCAGTACCTTCAATTGTTGCTTTTAATAATTCTTCCGTTTTACTCATTCATTCCACCTCCTATAACACACAATCATATGTAATTTTAATTTTGTATTGTCCGTTTGTTTCAACAGGCAAGTTTATATCCACATATTTATCATCAGTGGTTTCATACCAGTCGTTACTTTCTTCAGCAACATAGTATTCTTCTTTATTATTAACGTTATAAACTTCAACTTTATATACGGAAGTACTCTCTTCACCATCAGGTAATAAACCTAGTTCGTATAAATCAAACGATGCTGTTACTTTATTATTTTGAGCTACTGCGAAACTAGTAAGAACAGCTTGATTTTCTGGATAAAGATCGTTAGTTGGTACGTTTACGACCACACTCGCATATCCAGTTACATCATATGTACCGTTTTTAATAACAGTAGTACTTCCACTAGGTGTTATTCCACCATCAGGACCAGTTTTAGGAATAGACTCAATTTTAGCTCTCATATCTTGAGCTTTGATTTCAGCTACACTTCCTGTTGCAGTTCTAATTCCATCAGCTAAATCTTTTAAAAAATCATCTAAACTATTTACCTTACTCATTAGTAACTACCACCTAACGCTTCTATAATTACATTAGTTTGTGGAACTACGTAATACACACTATTAACATAGAATTCATTTGTACTAAAATACTTAGCAGTTCCTGTATCACTTTGTAAATGAGCAAGTAAACCAACTTTATCACTTTGAAAAGAAATATATAATCTAACTTTACCAACGCTAGATCCATAACTTGTATATTCGTTTGACTCAAGTGTTATATTACCAGTTACATTTTTACTAACATAACCATTAAAAGAAACATAGTTAGCTTTTTTATATGAACCATCATCGTTATATTCGACTATGCAACCTAAAATATTTACCCAGCCATTAATCACATTGTTTAGATCAAAATAAATTGGACTTGTACCACCTATATATTGATTAACACGATGTTCTTTCATATTAAAATTACTAACAGTGTCGAGATATAATTCTTTACTAACTACTTCTCTTTTACAACCAGTGTCGCAAAATCCATAAATTTTATGATTATTCATTAGCAGCACCTCCTACTTTATTATTTTCAGCATTTTGTTGATTACTTGATACTGCAAGTTGTCCTTCTAATTCTTTTAAAGGATGATTTCCAAATGCTGTTCTAACTTCGTTCTTATAACATCCACCAATATCAACTAGCATTTTGTAATACTCAAGTTTTTGTGATGGATTCATATGTATCATTTCAGTTGGATAGAATTTAATCTTATGTCCATAACCAAAACTTTCTTTTTTACTAAATAACGCTTTAGTATGTGTTTGTTCAAAATCAGTAATAAGTGGTTCTAATGTTTTTTGATAGAAAGCATTAAATTGGTCTGTATTATAATCGCCTGTAACAATCGGAATACTTACACCGAATTGTCTTAAAATCTTACTATCAATAAAACTTAAAACGTTAGGATCTAATAACTGAATTTGTTTGTTTAATAAATTAATTTCTGTTTGATTATCAGTAGGTAAAAATGCAGTATCGTGATTACGAATCTTTTCTTCAAAATCTTTAATTTCTTTAAATTGATTTTCTTTACCAACTGTTGTTTTATATTTAATTGTTCCCTGAACAGACATTTGCATATCAAGTTGTTTAGCTAAACCTTTAAGTAACTTATCGTTTAGTTTTAAAGTTTCAAGTAAAGCTGCATTATCAGGTTGACCTTTTTCGTTTCCACCCATAACATCACTTATCGAATAATTTCTCTTTAAATGAATTAAATTGTCATAAGGTAAATCACCTGTATAACCATTTTTAAATTTCATTGTTACCCACATTTGATTTGTAGGTGTCATATAAAATTCAACGTCAGTAGGTTGTAATGGTGTAATGCTAACTAACTTATCACCTTCCCATAATGGATAAGCAAACGCATTGTAATTTAAAAATAAATTCCACATCATTTTCTCGATGTAATAACTAGTTGTCATTAGTGGATTAGGGTTATTTAATACTTTTTGAATTGAATCAAGTTGTAATTTATCTTCCCCATTTTCATCCTTAACGTGTTTAGGATTTAACTTTTTCATTTCACTAACAATACTATTAATCGCTTGTTGAACAACATCGCTCTCATAGATATTGTTACCGAATTGACTATAAAAAGCTCCATTTCCATCTAAAAAGTTTACCAACTTACCGTTAGACTTTTTAACGAAACCGAACTTCTCTAAAATACTATCTATTAATTTCATTTGTTCACCACCTAACTTTCAGGTAATAGTTCTACTATTTCATCTTTATAACGGTTTAGCATTTCTTGACACATAACAAGTGTAGCTACACCGTCAATCTTATGGTATCGGTCACTTCTACAAATTAACGATTTACCCTGACCGTTAATTTTAAGTCCTACGTTACCAAGACACCATTTATCTATATCATTTAATCCGTAAACTAATTGATCCATAATATCAGCTTCCAACTGATTATTCGCATTGTGTAACGTTTCAGGTGATTGGTTGATTACGATTAAATCTTCTCTATCAACCCACCCATAATGTTCACATCGTTTAATAAAAGCTGTTTTAAACTTTTGGTCATATCCGATTTTTTGTATGTATATTTTATTTTCAACGACAAAATCATACAACCAATCAGCAACGATACCTAAGTCAATATCGTTCCCATCCACAACTGTTAGTAGTCCAGCGGTAGCCCATTCCATATATTTAGCACCGGCTTTTTTATCATCATCGTTTTCAAGCTTACTACGTGGAATCCAATAATGTTGATAAGTAAACTTTCTTCTGTCATCACGTTTAATGATATACACCCTAGCTGATACCATATCGGTTGTTTCAGCTAAATCGACACTTGCAACACAATAATATTCTTTAAAGTCAGCAAGCTCAAACGTTGCTTCATAACCAAATTGCTGTGGACTGAACCATTTTTCAGTTGAACCTTGTTTGATATTAAAGTCTTTCGTTAGCGCGGTTAAACGTGTGGATGTTTTACTTCTAGCTTCATCCACGATATCTTTTAAGAAACTCCACAACTTTGCTTTACCGATACTAGGATTCGCTTTTTGCCATAATGGATTAATTCCATCTTCGTTGGTATCCCAAACTTCATCTTCACTATCCTGTCTATAAATCCACGGTAACTTACGTTTATCCGAACCAGTTAAACGTTCCTTACGAATGATGCGTTCATAATCGCGTAAAGTTTTATCCGCAAACCCATCAATAACAGTTCCTTCACTACTAAATAAGAAAATCATATATTCTGGTTGAGTAGATGCTGATTGTTTGATTGGTGAATAAATACCATCATCTTTCAATTCCCAAATTTCATCAATACCAGCAACAGCTACGTTACGACCATCTTTACCGCGCGTTGAATCACTGATTTTACGTAAGAAATTAGAATTCATTAAGTTCTTAATTCCTTTTTGATTCTTCCACAACATCACTTGTTTTAAATCAATAAATACTCGCATATCATTAATTTCGGTATAACAAAGGTCTGCGATACCATCGTTCATACCACTACAAATGATTTGTGAACCGTTTTTGGCCAAGAATAATTCAGTTAGTAGTAACGCTGCAATAAGCGTTGATTTACCGTTCTTACGTGCAATCCACAGTAATACTTCAACAAATCGTCTTACCCATTTACCGGTATCAATACTTATCATTTGAAAACTATAAGCAACTTCAATTAAAGCTTTTTCCCATAGTTCTAATTCAAATGGAACACCATAAAACGGTGATTTCGTATGCTTGATATTCGTTTCGATAAAATCAATATACACATACGCTCTCGTAGTGTTATACAGATATTCATCACTAAAGAAATCTTCAATTAAGTTATCCAGTTCCATTTGCATTTCAACAGGAACGTAAATATTACCCTTACGGATTTCTTCACGATATTCCCAAAGATATGTATCGTGTAGTTTATCTTTAGTTGTTACAAAATCTTTGAGCATTACATATCACCGTTAAGTTTAGCGTTCAATGTTTCTAGGTATTTCTTAAATTCAGCTAGATCATCTTCACCAGTATCTACACCTACCAATTTAAGTAATGTTTTAAGTACCAAATTGTATTGTTGCAATAATGGAATATACATTTTTCTAGCTGGTAATTCTTTTTGTTTCGTTGGATCATCAGGATGCACCTTGATAAAGGGTAACTTTTCTAGTTCAATTAAACGTTCTTCCAAGTAAAGCATTTTGTCGACTAACGAATAACCTATTAGTTGGATACTTTCACCAAGACCATCTATAACACTATAGAGCTTTTCCTTTCTATCCATTCAAACACCACCTTATAGTTTAGCTGTAAATTTCTTATCTTTACCGTTTAAAAAGATATGTGGAGTTTCTTTACTTGCAGGTTTAAATTCAGCGGCTTCACCATACCCACCATAATTAAGCATTGCAGCCGTATTCACAAATAGCTTAGGTACGATGTTTATGTTACTAGCTCTAAGTTCAGTTCTATAAAAAGATTGTTTCATAATCATCGGTAAGTGAGTATGTGAGTGGATATAAATATCCGCATCCACAATTGATGCCATATCAGCAAGTCTAATAGCTTTCGCACCTTCTTTACGTCCTCCACCTGAACCGTGTGTAACGAAAATCATATATTGAACAGGTGCGTTTAATTTATGTGAACTTTGTTTACCAAATCGTAAGAATATGAACGCTGATTCGTTTGCATATCTATCTTCCAAATCTAATTCGGAACATAATAACTTTGTTAAGTCTATACCGTCCCATCGCCAAGTTCTAGCCTCGTGGTTACCGGTTGTGACCGCTAGTATCTTATGTTTGATTGGTGCGAATAAATCACGTAGCATTAATACTTGTTCTGTAGGTGTTAATTTTTCACCATAAACATCCCCAACACTTTGTTTTGTTGAGTTATTCATTAAGTCACCATTTAGTAAACAGTAAACATTCTCATTATTTTTTATGTAATTGATTTTTTCTTTGATTAAATCCATATCACAATGCTTATCACCAATATGTAAATCAGCAAGTGGTATCAATTCTATATTCTTTAAGTTTTGAGATAAATCTATCTTTATTACTTTCATAAATACCTCTATAAATTCTGGCGGATAGTATAGGAATTGAACCTATGCGTGTTTTACCACCTAACAGTTTAGCAAACTGCCCTCTTAACCTCTTGAGTAACTATCCATATACATCCTCACTGTGGCACATAGTTTAGAGGTGTGTGAGGTTTTATTTATAACCCCGGTCCCGAAGGTATCCGGAGTATGATCATTATCTTTCCCCTGGTTAACCAGGTATAAATTTAATTATGTAATTGTTAAAAACCTTACCATTTCATAAACCCTGATAAAAGTTTTTAAAAAATCTCAAAAAATGGCTCGCAGTGAAAGAACAGCCCACATTGCAGTACTCCCACTCAAAAAATGACCAAAAAAATAGGGGGGAGTACCTGAGTTAGAAGTAAAGGAGTGACAAAATGAAAACACGTAGTCCAATACTACCAAAAACCAAAAATATATAAACCTTCTAACTCAAGTACAATCTATACTGATAGCATCGCATTGCTATTAGTACCTTAACTATAACGACTGAACCAGTCCTCGATATACTTAGACCACAAACGTTTGTCACGTGTATCATCAGCATCAAGTCGAGCCAAGCATTCTTCCTTACTCACATCAATGAATATAGGTTCAAGCTTTAACTCTCTACACAAACGTTCACGCTCACCCTTATATGGATATCCACCAATGATATATACATCGTGAGCCTTAGTAGTATTCAGTCTTACTCTATCCAATAAGAAGTCCCTAACAGCAAATACATCTGCTAGAGTATTGTTACTGTTCTCGTGATATAGTCCACCAGTAATACCAAACCTTATATCATCTAAGCTAATAACCAAATCATTCTTATTAGCAGCTTCTTTCACATAGGTACTCTTACCACTTAATGGTGAGCCATATACTAAGTAACGATGCTTTGTAATAGAACCAAAGCGATTATGTATATCGTTATGACACTTATGACAAACTAACATTAAGTTATCCAGATTCAAACTAATACTAGGATCATTAACGTTCATCATATTCAGTTCTATCTTATGATGTCCTATTGCTTGATACTTCTTATGTATTAACTTATGACATACTTCACAAGTCATATGTCGTTCTAGTAATAAGATTTCTCTTATATCCAACCATTCCCTAGATGTATAAAATGAATGCAGCGAATTATACATCTGCTTCAACTACTTCAATAATGTCCTCACAAACGTGAGTCACATAAAACAATACTTTAGCCTGGTAAATATCAGGTGCTTCAATATAAGCAACCTTTATATTACCTGCTTGTACATAAACAATTTTAAACTTTACCATAACTGTTCCTTAGCTAGTTCCTTCTTAAGTTCTAGTTCTTCTTTCTTCAAGTCGTAATTCTTCTTGTCTTTTACATACTCATCATCATAAATATTCAATGCACCAAAGATAGCATTCGTAACAGGTCTAGCATATTTTTGAGTAATCTCGGTATATCTACTCTCATTACCTTCTTCATCTTTCTTGATGTATGTTTTCTTTTCTTCGTATGTATAACCTAACGCTTCCTTAACCAAAGCTCCACGTAGATTTAAAATTAAACTAACTCTAGGTTTGCGACAAATATCATCCAATTCTTGAAATTGCTTTTTATAATTGTTCCAACTTGAGTACGCAACATTCAACGCTTCAGCAACTTGTTTCTCTGTCGCACCATTATTTAAGTATTCATCTATCTTGTCCAGGTATGGTTTAACATTCGTTTCGTAATTACTTCTACGTCCTACTTGAGCCACGTACACCACCTCTTTTTATCGATTTAATAAATGGTCACGTACTGTAGCCATTTCATCAGCTATCTCTTTAACCTTACCTTCAAGTTTATATAAACGTTCAGTATGATTATTGTGTTTATCTTGTTTAGCTTCTAATTGCTCAATACGATAAACTGTTAAGTTCTTATACTCATCTACTTTTTCACTTTGTTTCTTACTTGCTTTGTTATTAGCAAAGATAACACCTAATAAAGTACAAACAGGTGTTGCTACACCAATAATCAAAGTAACCCATAATCCAGCATCCATACACTCACCTACTACACATAAAAATAATTACTTACTTACCAAGTTGTTTCCAAATTTGATTAAAGTAAACTGATCCAGCTGCTACAAGTACTCCTTGAATAATACTTACTCCAATTAAACTCATAGACCAACCTACTGTAGAAATTAAATACAAAAAAACCACAACTACACCGATAACACCTAATACAAGCGGTATGAACTTATCTTTGATAAACTCAGCTTTTTTCAAAGCAAGACCGATTAAATACAATACAGGTATTAAAACAATTAGTTCTGGTTTAATATAATTCATAATAATGTGTTCAATATTCATATCTACACCTCACACCTATATTATATCAAAAAATTATCATTTTTACAATATTTTGAAGAGTTAATTTTAAATTTACAAAACAAAAAACTTGTAATTTTTTAATAGGTTACAGGTTACGGTTACAGATGTATTTTATATATTCTTATATATTATTATATACTA
>JAZKYN010000100.1:0-15119 GCA_045612145.1 Bacilli bacterium | reverse complement strand
TCTGATGGAAGTGGTAATGCTCCTGAAAGTTATACGCATATTGGATTAAGAGATGAATATAACAAAATATTTAATGAAATAGCAAAAGAAGAAAATTTACCTTTAATTGATCTTGAATCTATTATTACAAAAGAAACTGATTCTTTTGGTAATAAAACGAACGTTGGAGATAATATACATTTTAAAGCAAAAGGCATGGAAACTGTTTGTGATGCTGCATACAAAGTTTTAGAAGAATTTTATAAATAGTAAAAAACATCGTCAAAAAAGACGATGTTTTTATATAATATATCCAAAAAAATTCTTACGCAAAATCATACGAAAAATTACATTTTGTGATATAATTAGTTACAATGAAATTATAGGATGGTGTTAATATGAATTCTGTTGCAAGACTGATAAAAGCTAAAACAATTTCTTTTACAGAAGAAATTTTAAAAAACTTTAAGAAAATAAATTTAAATGAAATAGAAACAATACTTTTAATAAAGTTATATCAAAAATTAGATAATCATGATAATTTATTATCAATTGAAGAATTAGTTTATAGTATGACTTTAAATGAAGAAGAACTTTCAAATTTAGTTATAAAATTAGTTCAAAAAGGTTTCATTGAAATTAATTTAGAAAACGGTGTTGAATCATTTTCAATTGATGGCACTATAGAATTACTTGCAAAAGCAATTGATGATGATGAACCTAATACACTTAAAGATAGACAAGATTTATTAAGTCAAATAGTATTATATATTGAAACAACATACGCCAAACCTCTTGCACCAGCAGACTTAATGATTATAAATAATTGGATTGATTTATCATATTCATTTGATGAAATTAAAAAAGCTATCCTAGATAGTTTAAAAGCAAAAAAACTTCATTTAAAATATGCTGATGCAATTTTAGCAAATAGAAGTGTTAAAGAAAAACGTGAAACAGTTGAATATGATGAAGAAATCAAAAGTATGTTAGATGCAATGTATGCAAAAAAATAATATTAATTACATATTAGAAAATTTAGAACAATTATTCCCTAACGCTGGTTGTGAGCTTAATTACAATAATGTATTTGAATTAATAATTGCCGTTAGTTTATCAGCACAAACAACAGATAAATCAGTAAATAAAATTACACCTGAACTATTTAAAAAATATCCGACACCATTTTTACTTGCAGATGCAAAAATAGAAGAAGTTGAAGAAATAATAAAGTCAATTGGACTATACAAAAACAAAAGTAAAAATATAATAAATCTAGCAAAAATATTAGTAGAAAAATTTAATGGTATTGTACCAAATAATCAAACTGATTTAGAAAGTTTACCTGGAGTTGGAAGAAAAACTGCTAATGTTGTTTTAACAGAAGGTTTTAAAATACCAAGAATTCCTGTTGATACTCATGTGGATAGAGTTTCAAAACGACTTGGTATAATAGATGAAAATGCAACAGTACTTGATGTAGAAAATAAATTAATGTCATTGATTGAAGAATCAAAATGGCATAAAGCGCATCATTTATTACTTTTTATGGGACGATATAAATGTCTTGCAAAAAATCCTAAATGTAGTGATTGCTTTTATAAAGAAAATTGTAAATACGACAAAAAACCTCTTAATTAAATGATATATTAATATCAATAATTAGGAGGTTTTCTTATGTATGTAAGAGTATTTGATGAAGAACATGAACTTGACTTAGAAAAACAAGTAAATGAATTTTTATATGATATTGATGAAGATGACATTATAGATATAAAATATAGTGTAGCAACTCTATATGATGGAAGAAGCCAAATATATTGTTATTCTTGTATGATAGTGCTAAGAAATTAAAAAAGAATCTAACTATGTTAGATTCTTTTAAATTTTCTTTGTATCCGGATCAATATAGATTGTTTTTTGGTTTGTGTATATAACTCTTGATCCTTTTGTTCCTGGTATTTTCTTAATATATTTTACTTGTAAATAATCTACAGGTACAGTAGATGATATTGATGCTTTTGAAAAACATGCAGCAAGATTAGCACAATATCTAATATCTTCTTCAGTTAGAATATAAGATGGATCAGGCATTCTAAACAATACATGAGATCCTGGGGCATCTTTAACATGGAACCACCAATCATAATGGTTTGCAAGTTTATGTGTTATGTATTCATTTTGAATATTGTTTTTACCACAATAGATTTCATTGTTATTTAAAATATATTTTGTAAGATTTATTTTTTTATTTTTTGGCTTAACTTGTTTTGTTTTTTTAATGTATTTATTTCTAACGAGTTCATCTTTGATTTCGTCTAAATCTATTGTATTTGCAAAGTCAATTTGTGAATAAATCTCATCTAAATAACTAATTTCATTAGATGTTAATTCTAGTTGTAAATTTATCATTACAAGCCCATTTTTGGCCTTTTTTGCCTTTTGAAAGAACTTAGCTAAATTATGACTGGCATCTAATAATGGATTTAGTGAAATTTCAATTTCTTCATTATTATTATAGAAATTTTCTACAGTAATTTTACTCATTCCTTTTTGTACTTTATATAGGTTTGCTTGAAGTAAAACACCTAATTCATTATAAACTAAGTTTTGATTGGCTTTGTCTAAATCATTTAGAAGATTATCGTATTTAGTTTGTAAATGAGTAATTTTATTCTTTATTATCTTTTTTAATTCTTTGGCTTTGTCATTATATATAACTAAATACTCTGAATAGTAACAATCTAACATCGATGAAATAGAAGAAAAATCATCTTTTTCAATGTTATCAAACATTGGAATATGATAGAAATCAAATCGCTTTTCACCTTTAAAAATACAAGGTTTAATTGGCTTTCTAACAAAATCATATAAAGATAAATTACTATCTAAAACGGTGTTTAAAATGTTTCTTGCGATACCTTGAATTTGGTTAGCAGAATATATATCATCATGACTTAAATTAAAAGGATTGATTTTGTTTGAGTTATCTGGGAATCTATATGTTGCATGAGGTAAAACAAGGCGTGTTGCTTCATCAGTAGGAGGAAGTTTTCGCATAGCATCTATAATGATTCCTTCGTCATCTACAAGGATTATGTTGCTATTTCTACCCATTAATTCGATAATAAGTGAGTAATCTTTACTATCACCAAGTTCACTAGTTGATGCAATTTTGATTTGAATTAATCTATCGTTTTCAAATTGAGTGATACTTTTTATTGTTCCTCTTTCAATGTATTTTCTTAAAACCATACAAAAGTTTTTTGGAACGTCTACTGAACTTATTTTTTTAGATGTTATATATAGTCTTGGCATGTCAAGTGAAGAAGAAATGTATAAATCATGATTAATGATTTTTCCTTCACTATTTTTTGCACGAACTTGTAAAACAATGTCAAGAAGTCCTGTATCAACAATACGATTAATTTTACCATTTTGTAAAGTGTTATTTAATTCTAAAGTTAAATAATGAATAAACAATCCATCATATGGCATTATGTCACCTTCTTAAAATAAATGATTTCACTATATATTATACAACAAAAAATTAAAACTAACGAATTAATTGCAAAAAAAAAAGAATAATGGTAAAATAAATAGAATAAATATGTTTTCTTGAGGTGTTTTATGAAACTTAATGAAAAAGGACTTTTAATTGTAATCTCTGGACCATCAGGAGTTGGAAAAGGAACTGTAAGAAAAGCGTTATTTGAAAGAGACGGACATAACTTAGAATATTCAGTATCGATGACAACAAGAGCACCGAGAACTGGTGAAACAGATGGTAAAGAATATTATTTCGTTTCAAAAGAAGAATTTGAACAAGCTATTAAAAACGGTAATATGCTTGAACATGCAAAATTTGTAAATAACTATTATGGTACGCCAAAAGATAAAGTATTAGAACAACTTGAAGCAGGTCATGAAGTAGTTTTAGAAATTGAAGTACAAGGTGCGCTTCAAGTAAAAGCTAAAATGCCTGATGCGGTATTTATCTTTATAGCTCCACCATCATGGGAAGCGCTTGAAACAAGACTAACAAGAAGAGGTACAGAACCGATTGAAATAATCAATGAACGCCTTGCGAAAGCAAGAAGTGAAATTATGGTAGCATCTAGTTATGATTATATTGTAATTAATGATGAAATTGAAAATGCAGTAGATAAAATTATTGCCATAATTAGAGCAGAACATGCAAGATGTGATAGAGCACTTGAAGGATATTATAAATTAATGGAGGAAAAATAATGAACCAAATTAAACATATTAACGAACAAAGAGACGGATTACGTTATCCATCAATTGATGAACTTGCAGGGAAATCATCATCAAAATATAAATTAGTAATTGCTGCAGCAAAACGTGGTAAAGAAATTGATCAAACAAGAAAAAGT
This sequence comes from Bacilli bacterium, assembly GCA_045612145.1. Classification (GTDB taxonomy): domain Bacteria; phylum Bacillota_I; class Bacilli_A; order ML615J-28; family CAG-313; genus CAG-313. The sequence continues at coordinate 10,743 of JAZKYN010000100.1, read as the reverse complement.
TATTTACCAGATACAAAAAACTATAAAAGTATTGGAATTGCGTTAGAAGAAATCATCGCTGATAAAGTAAAGGTTGTCGACTAATGAAAGAATTATTACAAAAGTATAAGAAAATTAGAAATCGTCTAAATGCTTTTTCTTATGCTATGTATGTTATTAGCTGGGATTCAGAAACAGAAGCACCAAAAGGATGTTTTGAAAATAGGTCTAACCAAATTGGAGAATTAGTATCAATGATGGTTGAAATTTCACATTCAGATGAATATGTGAATACTGTAAAAACATTATTTGAAAATAAAGGAAAATTATCAAAAGATGAATCTTTAGAAATTGAAAAAGTGTATGAATACTTAATGAAAGAGATTAAAATTCCGGAAAATGAACTTATTGAATACGAAATTTTACTTTCTAAAGCAAATCAAGTTTGGTGTGATGCTAAATTAACAAATAATTATGAGCTGTTTAAACCAGTATTAGAACAAATAATTAATTGGCAAAGAAAATATGTAAGTTATTTAGAAACAGAAGAACTTAAGGGATATAATGTTTTATTAAATGATTACGAAAAAGGATTCACAATGAAAGAATATGATGAATTCTTTAATGCCTTAAAAAAAGATTTAGTTCCATTTGTTAAAGAAATAACATCAAAAAATATTGTTGATGATTCTTTCGTTACAAAAAAATATGATATTAACAAACAAAGAGAATTTGCAATGTATTTGATGGATGTAATGTGCTTTGATAAAAATTATGGATTAACAAAAGAATCAGAACATCCGTTTACATCAGGTAACGGAACAACAGATGTTAGAGTAACAACACACTATTATGAAAATTTAATAACTTCAAGCATTTTTTCGATGATACATGAATTAGGTCATGGAACATATGAAAGACAATGTGATCCGAAATATGATAATACGGCATTAAGCGGTGGAGCAACAATGGCTATGCATGAATCTCAATCAAGATTTTATGAAAACATTGTTGGAAGAGATTATAATTTTTGGAAAAAACATTATCCTAAATTGCAAAAATTATTTAGAAAAAATCTAAAAGATGTATCGGTTGAAGATTTTTACAAAGCTGTAAATAAAAGCGAAAAATCATTAATAAGAACTGAAGCAGATGAATTAACATATCCGCTTCACATAATGGTAAGATATGATCTTGAAAAGAAAATATTTGAAGAAAATCTTAGTGTCGATGAACTTCCAAAAATGTGGAATCAATTATATAAAGATTATTTAGATATCAATGTTCCAAGTGATACTCAAGGTATTTTACAAGATATACATTGGTCTGGAGGATCTTTTGGATATTTCCCTACATATGCATTAGGTAGTGCATATGCTGCACAACTTTATAATCAAATGAAAAAAGAATTAGATGTTGATAAAGTGTTCGGTGAAAAGAACCTAAAAAAAGTTAATAAATGGCTTGGTGATAAAGTTCATAAATATGCTGGTTCAAAAACACCTAAAGAAATTTTAATGCTTGCAACAGGTGAAGAGTTTAATCCTAAATATTATATTGAATATTTGAAAGAAAAATATTCAAAAATTTATAATGTTACTCAAAATTAAGGAGATCGAATATGGCATACTTAAAACGAAAAAATTCAAAATTTGATACTTTCTTAAAAAGAAATAATAAAAGTTCAAGTAAACCTTATGTTGAAGAAGAACTAGAAACTGAAGATAATCAAGAAGAACTTTTAATAGCGGAAGCAGCTAAGAAAGCGGAAGAAGAACGTTTAGCAAAAGAAGCAGCAGAAGCAGCTAAGAAAGCGGAAGAAGAACGCTTGGCAAAAGAAGCAGCAGAAGCAGCTAAGAAAGCAGAAGAGGAACGTTTAGCAAAAGAAGCAGCTAAGAAAGCAGAAGAGGAACGTTTAGCAAAAGAAGCAGCAGAAGCAGCTAAGAAAGCGGAAGAAGAACGTTTAGCAAAAGAAGCAGCAGAAGCAGCTAAGAAAGCAGAAGAGGAACGCTTAGCAAAAGAAGCTGAAGAAGCAGCTAAGAAAGCGGAAGAAGAACGCTTAGCAAAAGAAGCAGCAGAAGCAGCTAAGAAAGCGGAAGAAGAACGCTTAGCAAAAGAAGCAGCAGAAGCAGCAAGAAAAGAAGAATTAGAAAGAATGGCTAAAGAGTTAGAAGAACAAAGAAGATTAGCTGCACTTGAAATGGAAGCTTTACAAAGAGAACAAGTTACTGTACAAGAAGCTAAAGAAGTTGTTAGTGATGAAGTTGCTGAAGCTTTAATTGAAGTTGAAGAAGAAACAGAAAAAATTTATGGTACTAAAAAAGGTATTATTAACTTAGATGTTATTTGCAGAAACTTTAATGCTGGTGATGTTGTTACTGTTAATGTATTAAAAGAAAAGAAATTAATTGATAAAAATATTTGCTTTATTAAAGTGTTAGCTCGTGGTGTTCTTGATAAACCACTTACAATCAAAGCTCAAGACTTCTCTATTGATGCTGCAAAAATGATCGAATTAACTGGCGGTCATGTTGTAATGTTAACAAAGAGAAAATATTTTAACTAATGAAATATATCGTGAATATCGTTTTGGTATTCGCGATTTTTCTTTTTTATTAAAATAAGGTGTATATCTTTTGACTTTTATGGGTAAAATAAGTATAATATTAGAGGTTATGTTTTGGCAATTGTCAGGACTATATTTTTTGGGATAATGAAACGCTTGGAACTGTGGAATAATCTCAAATAAACTAATAAATTGAAAGGAGAAAATACATGCCTACAATTAATCAATTAGTACGTAATTCACGTGAAGATAAGGTAAGAAAATCTAAATCACCTCATCTTGGTATTGGTTACAATTCTTTAAAGAAAGTTGCAACAACTATCAACTGCCCACAAAAGAAAGGTGTTTGTACTCGTGTTACAACTATGACACCTAAAAAACCAAACTCAGCTATCCGTAAGATGGCCCGTGTTCGTTTAAGTAATGGTATTGAAGTTACAGCTTATATTCCAGGTATTGGACATAAGTTACAAGAACATAATACTGTGTTAATTCGTGGTGGACGTGTTAAAGACTTACCAGGGGTACGTTATCACATTATTCGTGGTACATTAGATACTACAGGTGTAGAAAGTCGTAGACAAGCTCGTTCAAAATATGGTGCTAAACGCCCTAAAGCTGGAAAAACAACTAAAAAATAATTAAATAAAAAATTTTTATAAATGGTAGAAAGGAGGAATCTACATGCCTCGTAAAGGACATGTCGCTCAAAGAAAAGTATTACCAGATCCACTATATAATTCAGTATTAGTTACTAGATTAATCAATAGTGTAATGTTAGATGGTAAAAAAGGTGTGGCTCAACAAATTATTTATGGTGCTTTTGATCGTGTATCTAAAGTTACTGGTCGTGATCCACTAGAAGTATATAAACAAGCATTAGAAAACATAATGCCTCAATTAGAAGTTAGATCTCGCCGTGTTGGTGGTGCTAACTATCAAGTACCAGTTGAAGTTAGAGAAGCAAGACGCTATACTCTAGGTTTAAGATGGTTAACAAATTATGCTCGTCTTCGTAACGAAAAAACAATGGAAGAAAGATTAGCAAAAGAAATTATGGATGCAGCGAATGGAATCGGTGGTTCAGTTAAAAAACGTGAAGATACTCATCGTATGGCTGAAGCTAACAAAGCATTTGCTCATTATCAATGGTAATAGGAGACTAAAACAATGGCTCGTGAATATTCATTACAAAATACACGTAATATCGGTATCATGGCGCACATCGATGCTGGTAAAACTACATTCAGTGAAAGAGTACTTTATCATACAGGTAAAATCCACAAAATTGGGGAAACTCATGATGGTGCTGCACAAATGGACTGGATGGAACAAGAACAAGAAAGAGGTATCACAATTACTTCTGCTGCAACAACAGCTGCTTGGAAAGGGTATCGTCTTAACTTAATCGATACTCCAGGACACGTTGACTTCACTGTTGAAGTTAGCCGTTCATTAAGAGTATTAGATGGTGCTGTTACAGTATTAGATGCTCAAGCTGGTGTTGAACCTCAAACAGAAACTGTTTGGAGACAAGCTACTGAATATCTTGTACCAAGAATCGTATTCGTTAATAAAATGGATAAAACTGGTGCTGATTTCAAATATAGCTGCCAATCATTAGATCACCGTTTAGGTGCTAATGCTCGTGCTATTCAATTCCCTATTGGTGCTGAAAGCGAATTTAAAGGTATTATCGACCTTGTAACAATGAAAGCATTTATCTACAATGATGGTAACTGCGATGAAGAAGGACAAGAAGTTGAAATTCCTGCTCATTTACTTGCAGAAGTTGAAGAAGCTCGTGATGAATTAATTAATGCAGTTGCTGAATTCGATGATGAATTAATGATGAACTACTTAGAAGGTGAAGAAATTTCTGTTGAAATGTTAAAAGCTGCAATCAGAAAAGGAACACTTGCTGTTAAATTCTTCCCAATTCTTTGTGGTACTGCATTCAAAAATAAAGGTGTTAAGAAAGTGTTAGACGCAGTTATCGACTATCTTCCTTCACCTGTTGAAGTTGCTCAAATTAAAGGACAAGATGAAGATGGAAACGAAATCATCGTTAACTCAGATGATAACGAACCATTCTCAGCTTTAGCATTCAAAGTTATGACTGACCCATATGTTGGTAAACTTACATTCTTTAGAGTTTATTCAGGTCATTTAGAATCAGGTTCTTATGTATTAAACTCAACTAAAGATAAACGTGAAAGAATCGGACGTATCTTATTAATGCACGCTAACAACCGTCAAGAAATTAAAGAAGTTTTTGCTGGTGATATCGCTGCTGCAGTAGGGTTAAAAGATACTACTACTGGTGATACAATGTGTGATCCTGCTCGTCCAGTTATTCTTGAAAAAATGGTTTTCCCTGAACCAGTTATCTCAGTTGCTATTGAACCTAAAACTAAAGGTGACCAAGATAAAATGGGTGTTGCTTTATCAAAACTTGCTGAAGAAGATCCAACATTTAGAACTTATACTGATATCGAAACTGGTCAAACAATCATCTCTGGTATGGGTGAATTACACTTAGATATCATTGTTGACCGTATGAGAAGAGAATTCCACGTTGAATGTAACGTTGGTCAACCTCAAGTATCATATCGTGAAACAATCAAAGCTGCTGCTGAAATTGAAGGTAAATTCGTACGTCAATCAGGTGGTCGTGGTCAATATGGACACTGCGTAGTTACATTTGAACCAAACCCTGGTAAAGGTTATGAATTTGTTGATGAAATTGTTGGTGGTGTTATCCCTCGTGAATATATCCCAGCAGTTAATAAAGGTATTGAAAATGCTCTTGCTAATGGTAACCTTGCAGGGTTCCCAACTATCGATATTAAAGCTAGATTAACATTTGGTTCATACCATGATGTTGACTCAAGCCAAATTGCCTTCGAAGTTGCTGGTGGTATGGCATTCAAAGCTTCTGCTCAAAAATGTCAACCAGTATTACTTGAACCAATTGAAGCGGTAGAAGTTGTTGTACCAGATGAATATGTTGGTACAGTAATTGGTGACTTATCAACTCGTCGTGGACGTATTGATGGTCAAGAAGCAAGAGGAAAAACTCAATCAATTAAAGCATTTGTTCCACTTGCAGAAATGTTCGGATACGCAACTGCTCTTCGTTCAAATACTCAAGGTCGTGGTAACTATACTATGCAATTCGACCACTATGAAGAGTGTCCTAGAAATGTTGCAGAAGCAGTAATCAAAAAACGTAACGCTCAATAATAAAAATTACGTTTTACTTGCAAAAAAAAACATTTTATATTAAAATATTAATGAAATAAAATTTAAAAGGAGAAATTTAAAAATGGCAAAGGAAAAATTTGTACGTACAAAACCCCATGTTAATATTGGTACTATCGGACACGTTGACCATGGGAAAACAACTTTAACATCTGCTATTACTACAGTTTTAGCAAATAAAGGTTTATCTAAAAAAATGGCTTATGACCAAATCGACGGAGCTCCAGAAGAAAAAGCTCGTGGTATAACTATCAATACTGCACACGTTGAATATGAAACTGAAAAACGTCACTATGCACACGTTGACTGCCCAGGGCATGCCGACTACGTTAAAAATATGATCACTGGTGCTGCTCAAATGGACGGAGCTATCTTAGTTATCGCTGCTACAGATGGTCCTATGGCTCAAACTCGTGAACATATCTTATTAAGCCGTCAAGTAGGTGTTCCTCGTTTACTTGTATTCTTAAATAAATGTGATATGGTTGATGATGAAGAATTATTAGAATTAGTTGAAATGGAAGTTCGTGAATTATTAGACGAATACGGATTCCCTGGTGATGATACTCCAATTATCCGTGGTTCAGCTTTAAAAGCATTAGAAGGAGATCCTCATTTTACTGCTCAAGTTGAATTATTAATGGCTACAGCTGACGAATATATTCCAGGTCCAGTTCGTGAAACTGACAAACCATTCTTAATGCCAGTTGAAGACGTATTCTCAATCACTGGTCGTGGTACTGTTGCTACAGGACGTGTTGAACGTGGTATGGTTAAAGTTGGTGACAACATCGAAATCATCGGTATCAAAGAAACTAAACCTGCAGTTGTTACAGGTGTTGAAATGTTCCGTAAATTATTAGACCAAGCTGAAGCTGGTGACAACATCGGTGTATTATTACGTGGTATCGCTCGTGAAGAAATCGTTCGTGGTCAAGTTTTAGCTAAACCTAAATCAGTTACTCCACACTCAGAATTCAAAGCTGAAGTTTACGTATTAACAAAAGAAGAAGGTGGACGTCATACAGCATTCTTCTCTAACTATCGTCCTCAATTCTACTTCCGTACAACTGACGTAACAGGTGTTATCGAATTACCAGCTGGTACTGAAATGGTTATGCCTGGTGACAACACTCAAATGACTGTTAAATTAATTCACCCAATCGCTGTTGAAAAAGGAACTAAATTCTCAATCCGTGAAGGTGGTAGAACAGTTGGTGCTGGTTCAGTTTCTGAATTAAATGACTAATTATTTGAATTATAGTATTAACTACAATTTAAATTAACACAAGAATTAAAATAGCCTCTATGAATAATAGAGGCTTTTTTGTTTGAAAAAAATATATTATTTATGTATAATAAATACATAGAAGGAAGTAGATAATATGTTTATTGATACACATGTACATTTGAATAATAAAGACTTAAATTTAAAACTAGAAGAAGTATTAAATGAAGCTTATTCAAATAAAGTAAATAAATTTTTGGTTGTTGGATATGATAAACAAACGTCATATCTTGCTATTGAAATTGCAAAAAAAATAGATAATTGTTATGCAAGTGTTGGATATCATCCAACAGAAGTAAAGGATTATAATGATAATGATTATAAAGAACTTGAAATTATGGCACAAGATGAAAAAGTTATTGCAATTGGTGAAGTAGGTTATGATTTTCACTGGGATACAACAACAAAAGAAGAACAAGAATATGCTTTTAAAAAACAAATTGAAATAGCAAAAAAATTAAAATTACCACTAATTATTCATAGTAGAGATGCACATCAAATTACATTTGATACTTTAAAAGAAACAAATGCAAAAGAAGTTGGTGGAATAATGCATTCTTATAGTGGAAGTAGTGAACTGGCTAAAGAATATGTTAAATTAAATTTTAACTTTGGAATATCTGGTCCGATTACTTTTAAAAATGGTAAATCTATGAAGGAAGTTGTAAACGATATTGATATAAAATATATTGTATCAGAAACTGATTCGCCATACTTAACACCACATCCGCATAGAGGTGAAGAAAATGGACCTAAATATATACCTTTAATTGTAGAAGAAATTGCAAAAATAAAAGGTATGGAAATAGAAGAAGTTGCGAAAAATATATTAAATAATGTAAATAGAATATTTGGAGGAAAATATGAAAAATAAAATAAATAAGTTACTTATAAGTACATTATTAATATTTTCTCTTTTTATGATTACTGGGTGTTCTATATTTGATAATTTAAAAAGAACAATTGTAAATGAAATTAGAAATGAATATGTTGAATATGATCAAAATATTACTGTTGATGATATAGAAGAAGCTTTACAAAAAGGATCTGAAATTGCAAAATCTTGTACAATTGGTGTGAAAATTGAAGCAAAGAATTTTATTTCAACAACTAATGCATCTGGTAGCGCTGTAATAATAAAGAAAGTAGAAAACTCTGATAAAACTTATACATATACTGCAATTACAAATCGTCACGTAACTGGAACGCTTACTTCAACAGAAAGAAAGGTATATTTAGGAAATAGCGTATATGTTCCTGCAACGTTAGTCGCATATGATGATGATTATGATTTAGCAATTCTACAGTTTACTACTGTATTTTTATTAAATGTTGCGACAATTTATACAGAAACACCAAAAGTTGGAAGTTTTGCAATAGCTGTTGGATCTCCATATGATTTAGAAGGGTTCTATAATACTGTTACAATTGGTGCTATTAGTGAAGTAAATAGAAAATATCTTGATGAAGATATTAAGGGTAATGAAGTAGTAAATTCATTTATTCAACACGATGCTGCAATTAATTCAGGAAATAGCGGTGGTGGATTATTTGATATATATGGAAGACTTATAGGAATTAACACATGGAAGATTTCTTCTAATTTCAATAATGATTTTGTTGGATTAAATTTCGCAATACCATCCTCTGAAATTATTAATAGTTTTTCAAAATACTTATAAAAAATAAAGATGAACTAAATACATTTAGTTCATCTTTTTTCATACTTATAAACCATGGTAAATTATACTTATTAAAATATAATGTTTTTGTATAATCATTTATATCACCATAAAATCCTGTGTTTGGATTAAGTTCAATGCCAATAACATCTGAAGGAGTATTGTACCATGAAGGAGTTTTGTTGTATATTTTATAATAACTATTAATAACGTCTGCCCAAATATATTTTCCAAATCTTGCTTCATCTGTTGTAGATATTAAACTATTATTATCGTAACCAGTCCAAACACCTACAACAATATCTGGATTATATCCTATCATCCAGTTATCGGTATCTGTACTTCCGCTTTTTCCTGCGTATTTTCCTGTTAACATGCTTTTTACAACAACTCCAGTTGGTCTTATATTATAAGTCATATTATTGTCGAAAATAGAAGTCATTGCTTCAGATAAAATATAAGTGTCTGTGGTAGAAGCTATATATGTTTCTTTTAGCTTATTCTCAAATAATATCTCATCATTCATCGTTGTTATTTTTGTGATATATGTTGGTTCTATTCTAATGCCTTTGTTTGCAAGTATTGCGTATGCTTCAGTTAACTCTTTAACTGAAACTTCTTTAACGCCTAAAGCAAGTGATGGAATACTTGGTATTTCTCCTGTAAAATAAAAATCTTTTAAACGATTTGTTAGTTTATCACAACCAAGAAATAAATGTGTTTTAACAGCATAAATATTATCGCTTGTTGCAATAGCGTAAACCATTGATATATCTGAATTAGCATATATGTTTTGAAAATTTGTAGGTGAATATGCTTTGCCATCATAATAAAAAGTAGTTTTTTCGCTCATAAAAGTATTGCTTACAGTAAAACCATTTTCAAGTGCTGTTAGATATAAAAAAGGTTTTATTGTAGAACCTGGTTGTCTAATAGAAGAAACTGCTCTATTATAAGAACTTTTCTCATAGTCACTTCCTCCTACAACAGCGAGTACATAGCCTGTTGATGGTTCTATAACATATACTGCTGATTGTATTTCATTGTTGGGACTCCTATTTTGAATGGATGTAACAATACTTTGATATAAATTTATATCAAGTGTAGTATAAATTTTTAAACCTTTTGATAAATGTTGAGAAATTTCTGGAATCTTTGATAACTCGCTAATTACGATATCTTGAAAATAAGGAGCGTTTTTAGCATCATTATTAGGGTTATTACCAATACAAGTTATATCTGAATTTATAGCAACATTATATTCTTCATTAGTTATTAAATTGTCGATTAACATTTCACTTAAAATTAGTTCTCTACGTTCTTTATTGTTCGTAGGGTTTTTTATTGGTGAATATAGACTAGGACCTTTAGGTATACTTGCAAGACATACTGCTTCAACTAGAGTAACATCACTTGAACTTTTATTGAAATAATAAATGCATGCATCTTCGATACCATATATTCCGTGATCAAAATATATCGAGTTTAAATAACCCTCAAGTATCTCATCTTTAGTATAATTCTTCTCTATATATAAAGATATTAATATCTCGTTTATCTTTCTTTTCCAAGTTTTTTCACTTGATAAATAGATGTTTTTTACATATTGTTGAGTAATTGTTGATGCACCTTCAGTAATCGATTTGTTCTTAATGTTCTTTAAAATTGCACCAAAAATACGTTTAATATCTACTCCGTGATGAGTATAAAACTTTTTATCTTCAATAGATAAAAAGGCATTAATGATGTTCTTATTTACATTTTCAATCTTTACATAAGATTGTTTTTTGCCATTTGAATAGCTTAAATACTTATTATTATTGTTATCATATAACTCAATATTTACTATATCTGGCATTTTATAATCCATGTTATTTGTTACTATTACTAAAAAAATCATGAAAATAGATAAGCAAATAGTTGATGTAATTATTAAAAATTTAATTGTTTTTAATAATTTTTTT
>JAZKYN010000099.1:0-4585 GCA_045612145.1 Bacilli bacterium | reverse complement strand
ACTAGGTTCCGAAGAACCTCGTTCGACTTGCATGTATTAGGCATGCCGCCAGCGTTAATCCTGAGCCAGGATCAAACTCTCAAATAGTTTGTTTATATCCTTGCTCCACCTGTTATGTTTAGTTTTCAAAGATCAAATCTGTGATGCTCTTCAGCATCTTTAATATTATATCAAATTTTATTCCTTATGTCAAGAAAAAGACTTTTTTAATAAAACTTTTTTATTTTTACCGTTTTTTCTCTCTCATTTACTTAAGGCTCTACTATTATATCAAATTTCATAAATCGTGTCTACATATTTGCTTTTTTTAAAAAAGAGGCTAATTTTAGATTTAGCCTCTTTATATTTATTTAGATATTTTAATTGCAGCTTCGTTAATCTTTTTTAACGTATTTGTTTGAAAATAACTTCGATCACATTTAATCTCACTAACTTCCATTCTGTATTTCAAAATGTTTTGTGATTTAATTATCCTTCTTGCCAATCTAAATTCACTATCATTGGATAAATCTCTAGTATAATATGGAACATCAACAATCAATTCTTTATTATTGTATGCATTGTTATTCATATTATACCTCCTATTTATTTTTTAGTCTTCTTTTTTTGTATAAACAAATAAATCACTTACTGGTTTATCATCAATAATATTCATAATACCTCTTGATAATAAACTAGCAACAGATACTACTGTAAGATTTTTTATTTGTTTCTTTTCATCAGTTATTTTTGTAGTATTAGTAACAACTAACTCTTCAAGTGGAACACTATTTAATCTTTCAACAGCTGCACCTGATAATAATGCATGAGAACAACATGCTCTAACAGTTCTAGCACCACGTTCTTTTAATGTTTTAACAACAATTGATAATGTTCCTGCAGTGTCTATCATATCATCAATGATAATACAGTTTTTATCAACAATATCACCAATAACATTCATTACTTCAGCAACGTTAGGTCTAGGTCTTCTTTTATCAACAATTGCCATTGGAGCATCTAAAACCATTGCTAGTTTTCTAGCACGTGTAGTTCCACCGTGGTCTGGTGCAACAACTACAACATCATCTAAATTTTTCTTAACAAAGTATTCTGCTAAGATTGGAAGTGCTAAGAAGTTGTCAATAGGGATATTAAAGAAACCTTGAATTTGGTCTGCATGTAAATCTAAGCACATTAATCTTGTAGCACCAGCTGTTTGAATTAAATCAGCCATAAGTTTTGCAGAAATTGGTTGACGAGGAGCAGCTTTTCTATCTTGTCTTGAATATCCATAGTATGGCATGATTACATTAATTTCTTCAGCAGATGCTCTTTTTAAAGCATCAATCATAATTAACAATTCCATATAATGTTCATTAACAGGACAGTTAGTTGATTGAACAACAAATACAATATGTCCTCTTACTGTTTCATCAATATTAACTTGTACTTCACCATCAGAGAAACGATTAACAGTACATTCAGATAGTGGAACACCAATGTGATCCGCAATTTCTTGTGCTAATTCTTTATTAGAATTAAGTGCAAATATTTTAATTTTTTTACCATGTATTAGAGCCATTGTTACTTACCTTTTTCCTTTATTTTAAATTTTCTTTTACTGTGTTACATATATCAAGCGGTGTCATAGAATAATCTTTTAATAAGTCGTTATAAGACCCAACTTGTCCAAAGCGATCTTTAACACCTACTGCACCAACTTTAAGTGGATATTTAGAACATAATAGTTCACATACTGCAGAATACAATCCACCAATAACATTGTGGTTATCACAAACAACAACATGATTTGTTTTCTTGACAGAATCTAAGATTGTTTTTTCATCAAGTGGTTTTATTGTATTTACATTAATTAATTCAACATCTACATTTTCTTCTTTTAATAATTCTACAGCTTTTAAAGCTTCATTAACCATTATACCTGATGCAATAACAGTTACATCTTTTCCTGTTTTAACGACATCAGCTTTGAATAATTCAAATTTATAATCATCATTATAAATAGAAGTATCAAATTTTCTAGGAACTCTTACATAAACAGGATTATCAATTTCAATTAATTCTTTAATTGCATCACCTAATTGTTTACTATCTGCAGCATCAAATATTACCATATTAGGAATACTTCTAACAACTGCAATATCTTCAAAACTCATATGAGTCCCACCGTTTAAAGTCGCTGTAATACCAGGATCTGTTCCAATAATAGTTATTTTTTGTTTTGCATAAGCAACAGATACTGCGATTTGGTCACATACTCTTCTTGTTGCAAAAGGAGTAAACGAGAATACAACTGGTTTATATCCATATGCAGCAAGACCAGCAGCAACTCCAATCATGTTTGCTTCAGCAATCCCTACATTAAAACAGCGATCAGGAAACTCTTTATATAAAGGTTGCGTACCATTTGGTTTAGAAAGGTCAGCATCTAATATACATATTTTATCATCTTTTCTCATTAAATCAGCAAGAGCTAAATATAGTGATTTTCTAAATTCCATAACGCACCTCCTAATTTAATTCTTTTAATGCTTTTTCTAAAAGTTCTTGATTAATAGCCATCGAATGACAATCCACTAAAGCTTCTTCAACAAAAGATACACCTTTTCCTTTTATAGTATTTAATACTATAATAGAAGTTTTTTCTTTTGTATTTTTCGCAACATTAATCGCATTATCAATAGCATCTAAATCGTGTCCATCAATACTTTGAACATGTAATCCAAAACTTTCATATCTAGCTTCTATATTATTTAAGTTATTTAATTCTTTAACATAATCATCAATTTGCATTCCATTATTATCAAGGAATATAATAAGATTTTCTAACTTTTGTTGAGACGCATACATTAATGCTTCCCAAACTTGACCTTCTTGAGATTCACCATCTCCAATAATACAATAAATCATCGCATTATCTTTAGATAGACGTGAAGCAATTGCCATACCAACAGCACAAGAAATGCCTTGTCCAAGTGAACCTGTAGTCATATCAACTCCAGGTGTTTTATTCATATCACAATGACTAGGTAAATTTGTTCCAATTCTATTTAACGTTTTAAGTTCTTCTACTTCGATATATCCTTTATGAGCTAAAGTTGCATATACAGCAGGTCCAGAATGTCCTTTAGATACAACTAATCTATCTCGTCCTTCTTTTTTAGGGTTTTTAGGATCTACATTCATTTGTTTATAATACAAAACAGTAAGTAGATCAACAATTGAAAAACTGCCACCAATATGACCTTGACCAATTGATGCAATACATTCGATTGTAAGTTTACGAATTTCTTTAGCAATTTGTTTCATACATCTTCTCCTCAAACATTAATCTATTATATATTATAACATATATATTTTTCAAACACAAATAAAATATAAAAAATAAAAAAAATGCTATTTCTAGCATTCTTCTTTGTATTTAGCTATAACTGCATCTTCTATCATTTTTCTTGTTTCAACATTGATAGGATGAGCTATATCTTTGAAAGTCCCATCGCTTACTTGTCTACTAGGCATAGCAACAAATAAACCTTCCTTCCCTTCAATTATTCTTAATTCATGAACCGCAAAACACTCGTCAATTGTGATGGAAGCAACAGCTCTAAGTCTACTTTCGCTTGTTACTTGTCTAATTCTCACATCAGTAATTACCATAAATTTTCCTCTTTCTTTAAAATGTTTCTTTTCACACCCATATTATATCACATGAAAACGTTTTCGTAAAGTGATTATATAAAAAACAATAATAAATAAAAAAATCTAATATAAATATTAGATTTTCCTAGTTTTTCTTTTCTATGTATTTTCTTAATGGAATATATTTTTCTTTTAAAAATTCAAGTAATTTATCATTTTTAAGATCTCTTAAAGGAATTAACATAATTGATCTTCTATCAATTAAATGAATATAAATATATTCTTCTGTTTTAACAACTCTTAATACTTCATTCCATTTATAAGGAAGGTATTCTTTTTGGTTTTCTTCTTCTACATATTTATATAAGATCCCATCATTGTTTGCAGTTACTTCAATTGGAGGCATATCTTCATAAGTATTCTTTTTCATCTTTTTTTGTAATAAATATTTATTAACAACTAAAGCAAAGAATATACCAAGTACACCAACAACAATTAAAAGAATATTATAAATTAATTCTTCTGATTTGTTTTTAATTAAATCATATATACCAAGTCCTATAAATCCAGTTCCTACAACAAGTAATCCTAAATTTTTATTGTGACTCAGTAAATACATATTCATATTATATATATCTTCTTTGTTTACGTTTATTCTTTCTCTTATTTCCATTATCTATTCCCTATTATTTTAACCTTTCTTACAAAATATTCTTTGTTTATTTTTTTACATTCATTATATATATAGTCAATATTATCTCCAAAAACCATCATTGTAGAACCACTTCCACTCATTACTGTTTTTCCTATTTTTGATAGTTTTTCTTTTAATATATATAATCTATTATCTAAATTAAAACTTGATTCCTCTAAATCATTTTCATATTCTTTATTTTTTACTTTATTTATTAATTCTTCTTTATTTATATATAAGGAAATTTTT
>JAZKYN010000098.1:0-9609 GCA_045612145.1 Bacilli bacterium | reverse complement strand
TAATGATAGATTCCAAAATCTAGAAGATATTGTTGATTCATATCAATATTATTTAAATGAATTAAAGAAAGAATGTAATGCTAAAATCTTTACTAAGTATAGTTTACTTGATGAAGAATTAGAAAATATTAGAAAAAAATTACAAATGCATTTTAATAAAAAAGTAAATATTGAACAAGTTATTGATAAAAATTTAATTGGTGGAATAACTATTCATATTGATGGAAGAGTAATCGATGGCTCTATATTTACTCAAATGCAAGACTTAAAAAATGAATTAAAGAAAGGTTGGTAGAGATGAAACCTTTAAAAATTGAAGAAATTAGCGCTCTGATAAAAGAGCAAATAAAAAGATATGAAAAGAAAATAGACACTACAAGTGTTGGTACTGTTATTAAAGTATATGACGGTATTGCTTTAGTACATGGTCTTGATGATGCAATGAGTGGTGAATTATTAGAATTCCCTAATGGTTTATATGGTATGGCACTTAACCTTGAAAAAGATTATGTTGGTGCAGTTTTATTCGGTCAATCTAGTCTTGTTAAAGAAGGAGATACTGTTAAATCAACTCATCGTATCTTAGAAGTTCCAGTAGGAGAAGCTTTAATTGGTCGTGTTGTTAATGCCTTAGGTCAACCTATTGATGATCTTGGTGAAATTAAAACTGACAAATTTAGAGCAGTTGAAAGAAAAGCATCTGGAGTAATCGATCGTCAAAGTGTTAAACAACCATTAAAAACTGGTATTAAAATTATTGATGCTATGATTCCAATCGGACGTGGTCAAAGGGAATTAATTATCGGTGATAGACAAACTGGTAAAACTTCAATTGCTGTTGATACAATTCTAAACCAAAAAGATCAAAATGTAATTTGTATTTATGTTGCTATTGGTCAAAAGGAATCAACTGTATCAAGTGTTATCGAAACATTAAAAGCAAATGATGCAATGAAATACTCAATTGTAGTATCGGCTTCTGCATCACTTCCTGCTCCACTATTATACTTAGCTCCTTATGCTGGTGTAACAATGGCTGAAGAATTTATGTATAGTGGAAAAGACGTATTAATCGTATATGATGATTTATCTAAACATGCTACTGCATATAGAGAACTTTCATTATTATTAAAACGCCCACCTGGACGTGAAGCTTTCCCTGGGGATGTTTTCTATTTACATTCAAGATTACTAGAACGTGCCGCAAAACTTAGCGATAAACTAGGTGGAGGTTCAATTACAGCTCTTCCTATTATTGAAACTCAAGCTGGTGATATTTCTGCATATATTCCAACAAACGTAATTAGTATTACAGATGGACAAATTTTCTTACAAACAGAATTATTCTATTCTGGTATTAGACCTGCCGTAAGCGCGGGCTTATCTGTATCACGTGTTGGTGGTGCTGCACAAATTAAAGCTGTTAAAAAAGTTTCTGGTACACTTCGTCTAGATTTAGCATCTTATAGAGAATTAGAAGCATTTACTCAATTCGGATCTGATTTAGATAGTGCAACAAAAGCAAAACTTGAACGTGGTAAACGTACAATCGAATTATTAAAACAAGACTTACACTATTCAGTATCTTCAGAAAAATTAGCATTAATCGTTTATGCTTTAACAAAAAATCATTTAGACGATGTAGAAGTTAGCGATATCTTGAATGTAGAAAAAGCATTCTATCGTTATTTAGATAATACACCTGAAGGTCAAGAATTACTAAATCATATCAAAGAAACAGGACAATTACCTGATACAAATCTAATTGATTCAGTTATTGAATCATTCAAAAAAACAATCTAACAGCAAAGGAGGAAAACGATGGCTGGAAATGTAAATAAAGTTAAGACAAGAATTGTTGCGACTAAAAAAACTGCACAAATTACAAAAGCTATGAATATGATAAGTGCATCAAAATTAAAAAACGCTGAAAATGCCATTAAACAATATCGACCTTTTATCGAAAAAACTCGTGATATTGTTGTTCATCTAGCTTCGAATGATTCCTCACTTACTCATCCTTTAATGGACAAAAGAGAAATAAAGAATATTTGTTATTTGGTTATCTCTTCAGATAGAGGACTTGCTGGAGGATTTAATTCAAATGTTTGTAAAGAACTTACAAAACAAATAAATTCAATGGATAAAAATGTTGGTTATTATGTACTTCCTATGGGATTAAAAGCATTTAACTATGTAAAAAAACAAAAATATCCATTATTAATTGATAAGGTTGTTAATGTTAAAGATGATATAGAATTCACTGTAATTATGGATGTAATTAAAACATTAGTAATGAATTACATGTTAGAAAAAATAGACAAAGTTGTAGTAATTTATAATCACTTTAAAAATACACTTGTTCAAGAAATTAAAACTGAAGGTGTATTACCAGTTGAAACTATTCAACCAGATAATGCACATCTTACTAATTATGAATTTGATGGTGAAGTAAGTCAAATATTAAATACTGCTTTACCAATATATATTGAAAATACAATTTACAGCTATGTACTTGATTCAAAAGCTAGCGAACATGCAGCTAGAATGAATTCAATGAAGAGTGCTACTGATAATGCTGAAGAAGTTATTGCAAGTCTTGAATTGTTATATAATCGTGCAAGACAAGCTGCAATTACACTTGAACTTACAGACATTGTTGGTGGTGCAAGTGTTGTAAATAATAGCTAGGAGGCAAAAATGAATAAAGGACATGTTGTTCAAGTCATTGGACCCGTAGTTGACGTTAAATTTGAAAATAGTAACTTACCTGCTATTAACAATGCATTAAAACTAGAATCTAATTTAAATGGTATTGATATCAATTTAACATTAGAAGTTGCAATGCACGTTGGTGATAACACAGTTAGATGCATCGCGATGGATGCAACTGATGGTATCGTTAGAGGTATGGAAGTAGTAGATACAGGAAGTGCAATTAATGTTCCTGTTGGTCATGAAACACTTGGAAGAATATTTAACGTTCTTGGTGAAACAATTGACGGTAAAGATGAACTTGACGAAAATGTAAAGAAAATGCCTATACATAGAGAAGCACCTAAACTTTCAGAATTATCTGGAAAAGTTGAAATACTTGAAACTGGTATTAAAGTAATCGACTTACTTGCTCCTTATATTAAAGGTGGTAAAATCGGTTTATTTGGTGGTGCTGGTGTAGGAAAAACAGTACTTATTCAAGAGTTAATTCATAACATAGCACAAGAACATGGTGGTATCTCTGTTTTTGCTGGTGTTGGAGAAAGAACTCGTGAAGGTAATGATTTATATTATGAAATGACAGATACTGGAGTTATTGATAAAACAGCAATGGTCTTCGGTCAAATGAATGAACCACCTGGTGCCAGAATGAGAGTTGCATTAACAGGTCTTACAATGGCAGAATATTTCCGTGATGAAGAACATCAAGATGTATTATTATTTATCGATAATATATTCCGTTTCACACAAGCTGGTTCTGAAGTAAGTGCGATGCTTGGAAGAACTCCATCTGCTGTAGGTTATCAACCAACATTATCTACAGAAATGGGTATCTTACAAGAAAGAATCACTTCAACAAAAGATGGATCAATTACATCTATTCAAGCAGTATATGTTCCTGCCGATGACTATACTGACCCAGCTCCAGCAACTACATTTATTCACTTAGATGCTACAACTAACTTAAGTCGTAAAATAAGTGAAGAAGGTATTTATCCTGCGGTTGACCCACTTGCTTCAACATCTCGTGCACTTACACCTGAAGTTGTTGGATTAGAACATTATGAAGTTGCTCGTGGAGTTCAAAAAACAATCCAAAGATATAACGAATTATTAGATATTATTGCAATTCTTGGTATGGATGAACTTGGTGATGAAGATAAAGCCCTTGTTGCAAGAGCAAGAAGAATTAGATTATTCTTATCACAAAATACTTATTCAGCTGAACAATTCACTGGTGAACCAGGAGTTTACGTTCCAGTAAAAGAGACAATCAGAGGTTTCAAAGAAATCTTAGAAGGTAAACATGATAATTTACCTGAAGAAGCATTTAGATTTGCTGGAACTATTGATGACGTAGTTAAAAAAGCAGAAAGCATGAAATAATTATGAATTTATCAATCGTTACTCCAAAAGGATTAGTATTTGATAATCAAGTTGATTTTATCGTAGTTCAAGGTGACGAAGGTCAACTTGCAATTTTAGAAAACCATGTGTCAATTGTAGTACCAATTAGAAATGGTTTTGTAAAAAGAGTAAATGGTAATGAAGAAGTTTATCATGTAATTTCTGGTGGTTTACTAGAATTTAGTAATAATATCGCAACTGTTATCGCACAAGAAACAGTTGAAGGAAAAACATATGATGATGCATTAAAAGCATTAGATAATTTAAGATTAGCTATTAAAGAAAAAAATAGAAAGCAAACAATGGATTTTACAGAAATGGAAAGAGAACTTGCTTTAAATCTTAAAGAAATCAAAGCATCAAAATTATAAAACAACATTTTTACAATGTTGTTTTTTCTTTTTTTAAAAAATATTTTAATTATTGGATTTTTTGTTAAAAAAATGGTAAAATATATAATGAAGAAAAATTTATTAAAAAAGGTGAAGAAAATGAAAAAAACTAAAATTATTTGTACATTAGGACCTGCATCAAGAGACGAAAAAATATTAGAACAAATGTTAAAAAATGGGATGAATGTAGCTAGATTAAATTTCTCTCATGGAACTCATGAATATCATAAAGAAACTATTGAAATGTTTAGAAAAGTTAGAGATAAATTAAACGTTCCTGCTGCAATCATGTTAGATACAAAAGGTCCAGAAATTAGACTTTGTAATTTTGAATGTGACAAAGTAGAACTTAAAAAAGGTGATGAATTTACATTAACATCAAGAGATATTTTAGGATCAAAAGATATAGTATCTATTACATATAAAGATTTACCAACTCAAGTTGAAAGAGGTAATCATATTTTAATTGATGATGGTAAAGTAACACTAGAAGTTTTAAGCGTAAATAAAACTGATATTTTATGTAAAGTATTAGTTGGTGGACAAATCTCTAATCACAAAGGTGTTAACGTACCAAATGTTCATTTAGATTTTGATTATTTAAGTGAAAAAGATAAAGCTGATTTAAAATTTGGTGTTGAAAATGATGTTGATTATATTGCCGCATCATTTGTAAGATCAAAAGAAGATGTAATTGCTATTAGAAACTACTTAGATTATGTTGGTGGCAAAGAAATTAAAATTATTTCAAAAATTGAAAACAATGAAGGTATTGAAAATTTTGATGAAATTTTAAAATACTCTGATGGTATAATGGTTGCTCGTGGAGATATGGGTGTTGAAGTTGAATATGAAAGACTTCCAGGGTTACAAAAACATTTTATTAAAAAATGTTATCAATCTGGTAAAACAGTTATTACTGCAACACAAATGTTAGAATCAATGATTCATAATTCAACTCCAACAAGAGCTGAAATTACTGACGTTGCTAATGCTGTATTTGATGGTACTAGTGCAATCATGTTATCAGGTGAAACTGCAGTTGGTGATCATCCTGCAAAAGTTGTTAAAACAATGGCTAAAATTGCTATGCAAGCTGAAGCTGATGCATTTAGAATGAGAGCTTATGATGGATTACAACTTGAAAATGATATTGATGATACAACTAATGCTATTTGTGATGCTGCATGTACAACAGCAAAAGACTTAAACGCAAAAGTAATTGTTGCTGTTACAAAATCAGGACATACTGCAAGATGTGTTTCTAAATATCGTCCTAATGTGCCAATCGTTGCACCGACACCTGTTGAAAAAACATATCAACAACTTGCTTTATGTTGGGGTGTATATCCAGTAAAAGCTATTATGCAAGTTAATGCATCAACACTTTTAGATCATGCAATTGCATGTGCTAAAATGGCTGGATATGTTAACAAAGGTGATAGAGTTGTAATAACTGCTGGTGAAAACGGAGTAACTAATATCTTAAATGTTCAAGTTGTTAAAAATAGATAATAACTTATGGATAAAACATTAGCATTTTTATATATAATAATGCTTGCAATTTCTGGATGTTTATTCTTTTATATATTAACAAAAACTAATTTTGAGAAATTATTTAAAAAAGGAAGAATAAGTGAAATTCGAGCATCTTATGTACTTGTTTCATTTATATTAGGATCTGTATTTTCGTTTTTTATTGTAAAACTTGTAGAAACAGTATCATCATTAATTTTTAAATAAAATGTATAAAAAATAAAAACTGTGTCATAATAAACTCGAGGTGATACAGTGAAGAATTGGATAAAGAAAATTGGCCAAAATAAATTTCAATTTTTCTTCTTTATTGGGATGGTTTCGGTTTTAGTAGTTGCAATTATTATTTCAGCAACTTTAGAAAATACAACTGATAAACCAACTCCAGAAGATCCACCAATAACAATTACTCCACCTACAGATGAACCTGTGGACACTGTTCCTGAAGAGACATTAAAATTACCATTAAGTGATAACTTAGATTATAGTATTGTAAGAAAATTCTATGATAAAAATTCATCAAAAGAAGAACAACTTAAATCATTAATTAAATATGGTAATAGTTATCGTACTTCAAGTGGAACAAGTTTTTCAAAGAAAGATAATACTTCTTTTGAAGTTCTTGCATCACTAAGTGGAAAAGTAATTGAAATTAAAGATAGTCCATTATATGGGAATTATGTTGTACTAGAACATAATGATAAAGTAAAAACGTATTATTATGGATTAAGTGAAGTTTGTGTTCAAGTTGGAACAAATGTAAAACAAGGAGACAAACTTGGTGTAAGTGGAATGACTGAAATTGATAAAGAAGCTGGCAATCATGTATATTTCCTAGTAAAGATACAAGATAAATATATTAATCCTGAAACTTTAGTTGGCAAAAAAATATCTGAACTATAAAAAACACCTACATGATGTAGGTGTTTTTATTTGTTTTTAGATATTGTTATAATATAAGGAGAGCTAGGTCTATTATAGTTCATATATTTAGAAACTAAATAATGTTTACTTGGAAGGGTATATACAAATTCGTCTATACTGTCAGATTCAATTTTACCTTCTACATGTCCAGGATAAACCACAATTATAATCAAATAGTCATCTTTATTTGAGGTTATATTAATAGCATTCTTTATGCTGTTAATAGTGCTTTCAACATTAGTTGTAATTTTTTTATCAGTAGTTGGTAAATATCCGAGATTATATATAATTAAATCTGCTTCAATTTCAATAAATGTCTCATGAGATTTTAGATGATATACAACATTTGAAAAGTTATTTTTATTCAATAATTCCTTTGTTGTTTTAATTGCAATATCTTGAATATCGTAACAAACAAGTTGGCCATTATTATTTAATAAACTTGCCATAAACAAAGAATCATTCCCCATGCCGCATGTAGCATCGATAAATGTTAATTCTTTATCTTTATTTCTAAAATAAAACTCTTTTATTAATATATGTGAAAATTCAACTATTTTAAACATAAGTCACCTTGATAGATTTTATTTGCTCTCATATATTTATCAATTTCATTAATTACAACAAATTTCTTTAAAGTCCATAATGGTTCAATTAATAAATCCTTGGGAGAATCTCCTGTAACTCTATGAATAATAATATTATCATTTAAATATCTTAATTGATTTACAACAATTTTAACATATTCTTCAAGTGACAAAACATCAAATTTAGTATCAGCATAATATTTTTCTAATGGTGTATTTTTCATAATATGTAGCATATGTATTTTAACACCATGAATTGGAAGATTGTTTAAAAATTTTGCAGTTTCTATCATATCATCATATGTTTCCCCAGGAAGACCATTGATAATATGAATAATTGTTGTTATGTTATATTTATTTAATAAGTATACTGAATCAATAAATGTATCATTAAAATAACCACGATTAATTAAGAGAGCAGTTTTATGGTGCATAGTTTGAAAACCAAGTTCAATCCATACAGGAATAACTTTATTTATTTCAGATAAATAAGAAACAATTTCTTCATTTAAACAGTCAGGTCTTGTCGCAATACTTAATATTTTAATTTTATCATCTAGTAATACGCCATCTTTAATAATCTCTTCATATCTTTTTTTAAGATTTTCTAAAGTATCATAAGTATTTGTATTTGCTTGGAAATATGCAATGTAATATCCATCATTCCATTTATTTTCCATCATTTTAACAATATTATAAAATTGTTCTTTAATTGGTAAACTTTTTTCACCGGCAAAATCACCACTACCTTTTTCAGAGCAAAAGATACAACCATTTAGGCTAATCTTCCCATCTCTATTAGGACATGAAAAATCTCCGTTTAAAGATACTTTAAATACTTTTTTTGAATAAACACTTTTTAAATAATTATTTAGTGTTACATAATGTTTTTCATCGTTAATAAGTTTATTCATATAATCACCATTATATATTTTACTACAAAATCATTATTTTGTCTTGTTATTAAAGTAAATAAAAAGAAAAATGTCAGAAAATATGGTATAATATAAAAAGGTGATAAAAATGAAAAATAATAAAATTACATCAACTATATTAATTATTTTAATATATGGACTTGCTTTTCTAGCAGGATATTATGCAACAAAATTAATCAATATCGAAAATGCATTACTTTTATTTTTAGTTGCTGATGTTGTTGCAACAATAGTTGTATATCTTGGAAGCTTAATATTTAACAACACTTCTGTATATGATCCATATTGGAGTGTTGCGCCAATGGTTATGGCTCCGCTATTTGCCTTATTTATTAATGCAATTAATCCATTTACAATTACAATAATTGTTATTATAGAAATTTGGGGAATAAGATTAACGTTAAACTGGTTTAAAAGATTTAAAAATTTAAATCATGAAGATTGGAGATATAAGAAATTTAAACAAAAATACAATAAGCTTATTTATCAATTAATAAACTTATTTGGATTTCACTTAATGCCAACATTAGTTGTTTATATTGCGATGTTGCCAGTATTTTCATATATTAATCAATTTATTGTTTCTGAAAATTTAGAACTTAATGGTACTTTCTTTATTTGTATAGTAGTTTCATTAATTGCTATTGTTGTTGAAACTATAGCAGATTTACAAATGGATAAGTTTAAAAAAGATGAAAACAATATTGGTAAAATTAATAGAATTGGTTTATGGAAAGTAAGTAGACATCCAAATTACTTTGGTGAGATTTTATTTTGGTTTAGTATGTTTTTGTTTGATTTATCAATTGGTGATGAATTATGGGTTTTAGTATTTTCGCCACTTGTAATGTTTTTATTATTTGCATGTGTTTCTATTCCTCTTCTTGAAAAAAGACAACTTGCAAATAAACCTGAATATGCAGAATATAAAAAAGAAACAAATATGTTACTTCCAATATTTCCAAAAGAGAAAAAATAAAAATGCTTAAAGTAAAACTTTAAGCATTTATTCTTTTTTATATGTAGTAACTCCAATCATATTGTTAGTTAAATTTACTAAAATATTAATAATTTGTTCTAAATAACTATCTGGAAGAAGAACAGTTAATT
>JAZKYN010000097.1:0-6561 GCA_045612145.1 Bacilli bacterium | reverse complement strand
CTTCCATTGATATTTTCTTTTCAACAAAGTCATTCATTAATTCAGATAAGTTATTCATATAAACACCTCAAAAATATTTTAACATAATACAATAAAAAAAACATTAAAATAAGTAATTTAAAAATTTACTCATTATACTTTTAAAAAAATACAAAATATGGTATAATAAATATATATAAGAAAGAGGGGAAAGAGTTTATATGGATATTAGAAGTAAAGATGGTTGGTTAGAAGTTATTTGCGGCTGTATGTTTGCAGGAAAAACAGAAGAACTAATTAGAAGAATAAATAGAATAAAATATGCAAAAAAAGACATTATTGTATTCAAACCAGTAATTGATGATAGATATGATAAAACACAAGTTGTATCGCATTCAAATCAAAGAGTAGACTCAATCCCGGTAAAAGATTCATCTGAAGTGTTAAACCATTTAGATCATTTACCTTATGCTGTAGCATTTGATGAAGCACAATTTTTTGATGAAGGTTTAATTAAAATTATTGAAAGTTTAGCTGGATCTGGAGTTAGAGTTATTGCTGCAGGACTTGATCAAGATTTCAGAGGAGAACCTTTTGGTATTATGCCAATATTAATGTCTAAAGCAGAATATGTAACAAAACTTCAAGGTATTTGTATGGTTTGTGGTGCACCAGCGACGCGTACACAACGTATAATAAACGGTAGACCTGCAGATTATGATGATCCTACAATCTTAGTAAGTGCATCAGAAAAATACGAATCAAGATGTAGACATTGTCACCAAGTACCAAGAAAAGCATATGAAAATTAAAGATGATTTCTATTATATGAATCTTGCTTTAAACGAAGCAAAGAAATCATATCAAATAGATGAAGTACCCGTTGGGTGTGTTATAGTTAAAGATGATATAGTTATTGCAAAATCACATAACGTTAGAGAAAAAACAAATGATGTATTTAGCCATGCTGAAGTAATTGCAATAAAGAAAGCTTGTAAAAAGCTAAACTCTTGGAAACTAGATGGAGCTACTTTATATGTTACACTTGAACCATGTTTAATGTGTAGTGGTGCGATTCTTCAATCAAGAATAAAGAAAGTAGTATTTGCAACACATGAACCAAAGTTTGGAACAGTTGGAAGTATAATTAATGTTTTTGATGAAAAAAATAAATTCAATCATAAAGTTGAAATAGTAAGTGGTGTATGTCAAGAAGAATCATCTAAACTATTAAAAGATTTTTTTAAAGAAAAAAGATTAAAGAATAAAATATAAATATAAGGAGAAGAATATGTATTGTAAATATTGTGGAAAAGAACATACTGAAAATGATTTATTTTGTCCATATTGTGGTGAATCTATTGTAGAAAAAGAACCTGAAAAGAAACCTGCTAAGTGTTGGAGTATTTTTGCTGGCATTGCTAAAGCATTAGGTATTGTAACAATAGCTACTTTTTGGATACCAGTTTTCGGATTATACTCAATGATTCCAGGTATTCCTGGTATTGTTTTTGGTGTAATGGGAAAATATGCAAAAGAAGAACCTTATGTTAGTAGAGCAAAAACTGGTTTTATTTTATCACTGCTTGGAACAGTACTTTGCATTCCTGCATTATTATTATTTGTATATCTTATTTCTCAAGCATAATAATTAAAGACATTTCAATAAGATTGACAAAATTAAGAAAATAGTATATAATCTATCTAGAATCTCAATTTAGATACCTTCATTCAAGGTTCTATGGTGAACCAGGTCAGGTCTTGATCGAAGCAGCCTTAAGCTTATATAACTTGTGAATGGGGGGATCTAAGTTGAGATTCTTTTATATTAGGAGGAATTATGAAAAAGATATATTTCTTTATCGCAATATTTTTAATATCATTAATGTATCTTACAAGTTGTTCAAAAAAATATACAGTAACTTTTGTTGACCATGATGGCTCAACTTTAAAAGAAGAAACGGTAAAAAAAGGGTCTACAGTTACAGAACCAACTAGTCCATCACGTGATGGTTATACGTTTGTAGGATGGGATAACGATTTATCAAATATAACAAGTGATGTAATTATAAATGCAGTATATAAAAAAAATCAATATACAATCACATTTAATACTGAAGGTGGTACAAATATTGATACATATACATTAGATTATAATGCGTTAATTGTTAAACCAAATAATCCTGTTAAAGAAGGTTATGTTTTCATGGGTTGGGACAATGAAATTCCATCAAATATGCCAGCAAACAATTTAATATTTAATGCTGTATGGAGTCCTATTCAATGTACAATTTCATTCAATGATGGAAATACACAATCTGTAAAAGCAAAATATGATGAAACAATAGTACTTCCAACAATTGAAAAAGAAGGACATACATTTAATGGTTGGGTATATAATGATGAATTATATACAGGTGAAATTACAGTAAAAGGTAATATGGAATTAACACCAAGTTTTACTATTAATACATATACAGTTACTGTTGATCTATGTTGTGATTTAGAAAATGTAACTTTTGAATTTAACTATGGTCAAACATTAAATGATTTAAATATTGCATTAATACCATCAAATGAAGGTTATAGATTCCGTGATTTATATTATGATAGTGAATATAAAGATATCATTAAAATAAGAAAACAAATCACAGAAGATATAACAATTTATGTAAAATGGGATAAGCTATATTATATTGAATATAATCTGAACGAAGGTTATTCTGATGATGATTTACAAAGTGAATATATCGAAGAAGATGTTAAATACGTAGATTTAGAATTTAAAATTCCAAGAAAAGATGGATATTATTTTAGAGGATGGTATGAATCTCCAACATTTGAAGGAGATAGATGTTCTAAAATTGATTATAATAACGTAAAAGACTATATACTTTATGCTAAATGGGAAGAAGCTAATCTACAAAATGCTTATTTAAGTATTATTGGTGATAGTATATCAACATATGAAGGATATATTCCAAAGGGTCATATTCATTTCCCTGAATATGCTCCTACAGGAAGTGTTAGTGTAAATCAAACATGGTGGAAGAAAACTGTTAATGATTTAGGTTGTAGACTTGGAATTAATAATTCATATAGTGGAACATGTGTAATGCAACAATATGGAGCATATACATCTTCAGAAACATTACAAAGATTAAGAAAATGTACTCGTTCTGATAATATTCCACCAGATATTATTGTTGTATTCATGGGTATGAATGATTGTTTAATTGAAAATGTTAGTACAGATCAATTTGCAAAAAGTTATAGAACAATGATTGAAAATTTACATACTCTTTATCCAGATGCAGTATTATTCTTTGCAACACTTAGTTATGAAGTTAACTATGAATCTAAAGGGACTGATGCTTTAAATAAGCATTTAGAATCAAAAGAAGTAATGAATGGAATTATTAGGGATCTTGCTAAAGAATATAATCATACAGTAATAGAATTTGCAAGTGCATTTAATTCAAGAGAATATTTACTTGATACAGTTCATACAAATTATAAAGGTATGGAAAAATTAGCAGAGGTTGCGACAAAAACAATAAAAGAATATTATGAAAATAAATAAAACCAGAAAATTTAATTTTCTGGTTTTTCATATTTTTTATATAGATTATATAAATGATTACTTAAAGTTACATCTACAAGTATACCTTCGTTTTCATATATAAAAGAATGTATATTTGCTTTTTCTTTAAAGATATTAAATACTTCTCCATTTTGATAAGGAATTAAGAATTTTGCTTTTACAGTATTTGCAAATAATTTTCCTTTGATATATGTAAGAAGTTCATCAAATCCTTCTTTTGTTTTATTCGATACAACTATAGAATCTTTATCAACTTTTGGTAAGAATATAGCGTTAGGTACTAAATCAGCTTTGTTTAGTAAATATACTGTATCAACATGAGAACATCCTAAAGAGTTTAAAACATCATTAGTTGTTTTTATATGTAAATTTGAATAAGGACTTGATGCATCAACAACATGTACAATTAACGATGCTTCTTTAATTTCTTCAAGTGTTGATTTAAAAGACTCAATTAAGTGGTGAGGAAGATTACTTACAAATCCAACGGTATCAGTAATTAAGAATTCTTCATTTGTTGGAAGTTTAATTGCTCTAGTTGAAGTTTCAAGTGTCGCAAACAACATATCTTTTACAAATACTTGTTTTTCTGCTTCTTTATCAAACATTGTAAGCAAAGTGTTCATAGTAGAAGATTTACCTGCATTTGTATAACCAACAAAGGCTACTGTTTTAATTTCATTTGAAGCTCGAGATTTTCTTGATGTTTTTCTTGCAATAACAACTTTTTCGAGTTCATCACTAGCTTTATAAATTCTTCTTTCAATATGACGACGATCTTCTTCAAGCTTAGTTTCCCCGCTACCACGTCTAGCACCGGCTCCACCACCGCCTCCACCACCAGTTCTTGATAAGTGAACATATGACCCTACAAGTCTTGGTAACATATATTTAAGGTTGGCAATTTCTACTTGAAGTTTAGCTTCGATTGTTTTCGCACGAGTTTCAAATATTTCAAGAATCAACATTGTTCTATCAATAATTTCAACATCTAAGTAGTTACCAATATTTCTTAGTTGAATAGGTGACAACTCTTCAATGAAAACTATAAGTTCTGCATCATATATATCTTTTAAATTTTTCAATTCTTCAAGTTTTCCACTACCAAGATATGTTGCATTATTAGGATGTGGTAAATTTTGAACAAGTGAATCAACTACTTCAATATCTCTTGCTTCGCAAAGTGCAATTAATTCTTGCAATTGATAGTTAAATAATTCGTCTGTTGTATGGTTTACACCAACAACTATTGCTTTTGTTTTAGTCTCTTGTTTTTCCATAAAAACACCTCATTTATATTTTACCACATTTATTAGTTTTTTACAACATAAAAGTTATATTCTAACTTTTATAATACACTCATATAATAATTTGTATAATATATAAGGAGGAATACATGTTTGAGAGTTTTAGTACAAATGCTTTAACAATTATTGATGAAGCATTAAAAATAGCTCGTTCTATGAATAAAAAACTTGTAGGTACAGAGCATTTGTTACTTGCTTTATATAAAAAGAAAGATACAATTTGTCACTTCTTATTAGAAGAAAAAGGAATAACTTATAATGATATAGAAAATATTATTAATTCACTTGTTATATTTAGAAAATATACTGATGATGATTTGACATATACAAATAAATTTCAAGAAATAATTTTATACTCAGAAACACTATCAAAAGATTTATCAAGTAAATATGTATATGATGAACATATCTTTTATGTATTACTAAAAGAAGAAGATACTGTCGCAAGTATAATTTTTGAAAAACTAAAATTAGATAAACTTGAATTGATGGGTGATATAGAAGAAATATTTAATTTCTTTGGTAACAAAGTAGATGAATCACCATATCCGTTTTTAATAAATTTATCTTCATTAAAGAAGATTCATCCTTTTATAAAAAGAAAAGATTATATTGATAAAATAAAATATATACTATCTAAAAAACAAAAAAACAATCCTTTGTTAATAGGAAATGCCGGTGTTGGAAAAACAGCAATAATAGAAGGATTATCTGAAATCTTAAAAAATGAAGTTATTTATCAACTTGATTTAGGGTTAATTGTATCAGGAACAAAATATAGAGGAGAACTTGAAGAAAAATTAACAAAAGCAATGGAATTTGTAAAGAAAAATAAAGCAATAATTTTTATAGATGAAATACATAATATAGTTGGAGCAGGTTCAAATGATGGCTCACTTGATATTGCAAATATATTAAAACCATATTTATCTAGATCTGATATTAAAATGATAGGTTCTACTACACTTGAAGAATATTATAAATATATTGATAAGGATAAAGCTTTAACAAGAAGGTTTCAAAATATATATATAGAAGAACCATCAGATAAGGAAACATATAAAATACTTTGGGGTATAAAGAAAAACTATGAGGAATTTCATAATGTAAAATATAATAGAAATATTATAAATAGAATAATAAATATTTGTAATATATATTTGCCAAATAAAACTTTTCCAGATAAGGCAATAGATTTAATGGACGAAATCGGATCAAGAAAAAGATATAGAAATAAAAAACTTGAAGAATTGCTTGAAGAAGTTGTAGAAGATACAATTGGAATAAAAATGTTAAATATAAATAAATTAAAGTCAATTAAGTTAAATTATCCTTCTTTGAAAATAAATTATTATAAGTTTATAAATAGAGAAAATATAGACATCGCACAAAATAATTTAGGGATAATTTACGTAGAAAAAGAGTTTAATTGTTGTGGAATAATAGATGATTTAAATAAAGTTTTTGGTTTTAATAAGGAGATGTATTTGGAAATAAATTTAGAAGATTATCAAGATATAACATCACTTAATAACTTGATAGGTTCTTCAAAAGGATATGTAGGATATGAACAAGGTGGAATATTAAGTGAGCATATTATTAAGTATCCGATGACATTAATATATTTTAAGAATTTCAATAAAGCTAATTATATTGTTAAAAATTTTATTA